>JABXIW010000151.1 GCA_013372875.1 Gammaproteobacteria bacterium
GCCGTTCATGGCTGGTACGCCAAATATCGTGAAGATTTGCTCGAATCCGGCATCAAACTTTGGGAAGTGAAATCCAGCGCAAAGCTCAAGAGTAAATGGAGCTTAACGGGCAGTAGCCGCGCGAGCTTGCACGCAAAGGCAATGACGATTGATGACAAAACACTGTTCGTCGGCTCTATGAACTGGGATCCTCGATCTGCGGCTTTGAATACCGAAATGGCCGTTGTGATTGAACAACCGGAATACGTGCAAACGTTTTTGGCAAAATTACCCAGCCAACTGAAAGACAACGCTTATCGACTCACTCTACGTGACGGAGACATTGTTTGGACAAACACCAAAACTGGTGAGGAATATGATTCGGAACCCGAAGCGGGCGTTTTTCGCCGATTAGGCGCTTGGTTCTCCGGCATTTTGCCAATAGAAGATCAACTTTAACTCGGTCACATTCTCTACATTCCGTTAGCGCCGCAAAAAATAGAGTTGTGTAGGCTAGCTTCAAAGACAGCAAAAACGCTATTCAGATTTGAATGGCGTTTTTTATAACGAAAAGGAAATTCAATGTCAGTTTCATGGGATCCGTACTATCAAAAAGTCGCTCAACAACCACACAGGGTCAATGTAGAGAAAGCCCTACAATTTCACACATTAGCAAAGAAAATTGCCGTTGACGCTGGCTGCGGTACAGGGAGAGACTCCAATTTTCTTCTCGCACAAGGCTTTCGTGTTCACGCATTCGACAACAACTCAGATGCAATAAAAACCTGTGAGACGCGTTTTTCTGAACAGTCGAACTTCTCCATCTCGCAAGCGTGTTTCAGCGATTTTGATTACCCTAAGTGCACCCTATTTATTGCTAGCGCCAGCCTGTTCTTTTGCCCAAAAGCGCACTTTGAAAACGTGTGGAATCAAATCGATTCTTCTTTGCCATCAGGTGGTGTTTTCTGCGGGGACTTTTTAGGCGTGAACGATTCTTGGGTTGATTCAA
Organism: Gammaproteobacteria bacterium; assembly: GCA_013372875.1. The sequence continues at coordinate 989 of JABXIW010000151.1, forward strand.
ACTCGCATGCTCATCTAACCTCACTCACTCGCCAGCAAGTCGAGCAATGTTTTGAAGGCTATGACATCGTCTCCATGCATGAAAGAGATGAAGATGGCACCACCATAGTCGGGACGCCTAAACATTGGCATGTATTCAGCGTCACGGCAGTGAAACGCTAATCTGAACGCAGGAATAAAAACAAAAAACAGCACCAAACTCGGTGCTGTTTTTTAGTCACTCAACGCTGATTATTCAGATGGATACACCACTTTAAAGCGTTCTAGAACCAGCAAACGTTGCTCATGCCAATCGACGTTCAACTCATCGCACTCGGCTTTAAAAAATGCAGCATGCGCGTCACGCCACCAGTTCAACGTTCTATCACCTTCGCCTTCTGCATAGGCGAACTCTGCGGTGACGTCATCATATCGACAGGTGCTCACGTCCGTCATTTGAATTACACAAACAGGCTCACCGTCCCAATTGGTGACAACTTGCAAATGCCCGACCTCTGGCATCGGCTCCCCGTGCTCGCTGTACCACAACTCCATACTGCACGATGCCGTTTTCTGCCCAATACGAACGAGTTCGGCGCACACATTCGCGTTGTATTCATCGGCACAATAGTAGTCAGCACTGACTGATGGAATAGCACTTTTCTGCTCTGGGGAGAGCGCATCAAGATACCGATTTAAGTAGTTTTTTGCTTTTGCGTCCATGCACTTATCACACTTGAGAAAGAATTAAGGACGAGCATAACCAGTTGTAAAACAAAGAACAACTGACCAAAGAGTTTACCGCTCACAAACCCGTCTTTCTGCTTCCACTTTTGTCTTGAGCCATAAAAGTTGCGCAAAAGCGTGACAAGCATTTCTTTTGTAATAACTTTGCTAAACGTTTGTTCGATTTGCTATGGTTGCAGGGTCTATCTGTACTCTTCACGCAAAAGGACGTTTTATGCGCTTATTTATTGCCCTCTTCTTCTCCCTGATTCTCTCTCTCCCGACTCTGGCATCCGAAGAAAAATATTCTGAATCAGATCTATTAGATAGACCGTTAATGGAACGCTATATTTTAGATGAACTTAAATCCTTACGTCAGGATTACCAAAGCCTTGAAAAACGAATGATCACCGAGATCACCGATCGTGAATTAACGGTGGCGGATAAATCGCTGAACTACGCAAATGTGACGGTAACGTACTTCTTCTACATCATCGCGGGCGTGGCATCATTGATCGCCTTTGTAGGTTGGCAGTCGCTGCGCGAGTTTAAGCACAACACAAAAGAAATGGCGGACAAGCGATTGGAAAAAATCGCTCAAGAATATGAAAAGAAATTTGTTGCGCTGGAGCGAGATTTAAAACGCAAAACTCGCATCATCAGTGAAAACAACAAAGAGATTGAAAAGATCAACGAAATCCACAACTTGTGGTTACGTGCTCAAAGTTCGCAAACGCCGGAACAACGTATTGAGATTTATGACGAAATCTTGGTAATTCGACCTGGTGACCTTGAAGCATTGACTTACAAAGCCGATGCGGCCATGGAAATAAACGAATACCATTGGGCGCTAAGCATATGTAACCGAGTGCTTGAGGTTGATTACACCAATGGCCCTGCGCTTTACCAACGCGCTTGTGCGTACTCTCGATTAGGGATTGAGGAACAAGCGATTGAAGATCTGGAACGCGCCATTGATTACAGCCCTTCAATTCGCGATTTGTTGGCAGAAGAACGCGATCTTGAATTGCTGCACGGTAACGAGCGATTCGAGAAGCTGTTGCAGCTGAGCAATAACAACGAATAACGGAACTTACAACATGAGCAGCCACTTTAATCTTGAAGATGCCAGCCAAGTATTAGTGGGCGCTTTTGCCCTTGCTGTGCCTATCTCTTTTTCGGAAGAAGCATGGCGATTGGGTGAAAGCTTACCTATGATAAACCTGCTCATGTTGTTAAGCCTTTCTGTGATTTTTCTCAGCTTTTTCGCTTATCAAAGCGTATTTCAAAGCCACATTAGAAAGCGCATTCCCATCTTTGTATTTCGCGTTGTGATCGCCTATTCCATCGCCGCTATCGTGGTAGCTTTGGTGCTATTTTGTCTCGACAAGTTGCCGCTCTTTACTGACCCGATCGTTGCGATAAAACGCGTTATCGTCATCACAATGCCAGCGTCGATGGGCGCGATTGTGGTGGACAGTTTCGACAAAGAATAACGCTTACGCCTCTTCTTCTAAGGTCAAGTTCGAACCTGAGTGATCTTTGCCTAACACATCTTCTGGGTTTCGCAGTGCGCAGATTTCTAACGACAAACATCCGCAGCCAATGCATCCACCCAAATCGTTTTGCAAGGCTTTGAGTTTTTGAATCTTTTGTTCTAACTGTTCATGCCAATGGCTCGCCATGACTTCCCATTGATCTTTGTTCGGAGCTTGATGTTTCGGCAACTCATCTAGCGCATGTTTGATTTCTTCTAACGATAACCCAACTTGCTGAGCCGCTTTAATCACCGCGACACGGCGCAAAACGCTGCGGTGGTAGCGGCGCTGATTGCCTTGATTTCTCCAACTCGAAATCAGTCCTTTTTGTTCATAAAAATGCAGGGCAGAGACTTTCACTCCAGAACGTTTTGCCACTTCTCCTACGCTGATTTCCATCCTTGACTTCCCGTGTTTCTATTTTGTTAAAAAAAGCTTTACCTCAAGTTTACTTGAGGTTCTAAAGTTACACCATCTTAAATAACGCTAAACCCAGACGGTCTCGAAATATTGCGTTCAGAACGCATAACTTGGTTGACAAACACAGCACCGCTAGAAGCCAACGTTTTGAAATCCATTGGGAATTTGAGGCAAACATAATGAAAAATAAAACTCAGCCGTACTTAGCAGGCCGCTTCTTCGACAGTATATCCTCTGGCTTGTTCATGATGGCACTGCCATGGGTCATGCTTTCCGAGCCCAAAATGGGCACATTCGTCGCTTTAGTTTCTCTGAGCTGCACCGCGATTTCTTTTCTGGCAACGCCTTTCTTTTCCACTTTAGTGGACCGACACTCACGAAAAGCACTCCTCGTGCTCAATCAATGGGTTCAATCGGGCATGGCTTTGGTGGTGTTCATTGCTTATTGGTTAGGGTTTGAACCCCACTGGCTGCTGGCTTTTGCGCAATTGGTGTATTGGGTTTCGAGTAACTTTGCATGGACGACCAACAACGCATTTACCCAAGAAAATTATCAGCATCACGAATACGCAAAAATTTCGGGTCAGCAAGAAATTGTAATGCAATCCACGACCCTCGGCGCTGGAGCGTTGGGTATTGTTTTGCTTGAAATGTGGGGCATGAAAGAGTTTGCTTTGTTTGCGGCCAGCGCATCCGCTTTAGCGGCGATGTTCTATATTCTGACGCCGTACACCCAACAATTGAGGGGATCAAAGTCCGTTGCTTTCATCGCACAACTCAAAGAGAGCAAACAAATATTCCGTCTCGAACCCCGATTTTATGGCTTTATTCTGCTCTCTTGCCTCTCTTATCCTGCATTGACGTATTTGAGCAAATTGGTGCCGATTTGGTTTTCTGAACAAGGCATCTCTGGCGATTGGTTTGCAGGGTTCAACATCAGTTTTGGTCTCGGCTCGTTACTAACAGGTTTCATTGTCACCAAAGTGCTAAGCCGTGCCTCCCATAGCCACATTATGTTTGCTTCGATGGTCATGGTATCTCTAGCGTTTATCGGAATGAGTTTTGCGATAAGCCCGCTGACCATCTTATTATTTACGGCGCTGTTTGGTGTGTTTAACGCGCTAAATCGCATTGCGAGAGTCAACTGGATGCATCACACCGTAGCGGTTCATCAACGAGGTCGCGTCGATGGCGGCATCAGCATGTTCGCCACCACCATTCAATCTGTCAGTTACGTCCTGATTGCAATGTTGAGTCATTACGAACTAACACAATACGGTTTTGCAATAGCAGCTGTTGTCATAGTGTTAGCAGTGGTTTTGATGGGATTACTCAGCCGAGACGTCGAGCCGTTTAACAACCTGCCCCTTCATGCAGCAGCAAAGTGAAGCATAGAAATTGAGAAGTTGAGAAATTGAAAAAGCGAGATAAGAAGGCAACCAACATCGTCTTCCTATTTTTACGCCAGCACTTTTGCCTCTATCGCTCATCAGCAAGGTTGGGTATTCTGAGGTGACCAACATGAGCAGAGGGAAATCGCAGTGAACTTAAGACAATTGGAAGTCTTTTACGCCA
>JABXIW010000383.1 GCA_013372875.1 Gammaproteobacteria bacterium
GCCACTTCTTCAGCCACTTCTTCAGCCACTTCTTCAGCCACTTCTTCAGCTACTTCTTCAGCTACTTCTTCGGTTAACTCATCAACCAGTTCTAAGGTAATTCCGTCGGCAACTTCTTCACTCAGATGATCAGCCAACTCTTCTGTAAGTTCTACAGAATCAACATCAATCTCATCTACTAGTTCTAGCGTAATTTCTTCAACTGGTGACCATGAGTTAAGATTAGCCACTAACTCGTTAGCCTCTGGAATAGATAAGTTGGCTGCTAAACAGTCGAATTGATTTTCCAGTTGATCGCTAACTTGCACCAATAGCTCATCCAAAGAAAGATCAATTTGACTACTGGTTAAATTCTTTTGTAGAGCTCCACCTAAGGCTTGAGTTATTTCTGAAGCCTCAGGAATATCCGCTGCCATTAACAAAGCATCTAAACGATCATTAGAAGCCATCAAATAAGACACTTTATCTCGACGAGCATCAGCTTCGACATTCGACAAACGAATCGATTTCAGATCGTTCAGCACATCCGCAGCGACATTAAATAAGTCTTTTAATAGCTCAGGATCGCGACCCATTTCATCTTCAGATTGCAGCTCTTCGTCAAAGCGAACCTGCAATTGAGACACCTGCTCTAAAATTGCCTCCTCGTGCGCACCGATAACAGAATCGTCACCAGGTTGCTCAATAATATGGCGTAGCAAGTCTTTGACATGCGCTACCAATCCCATGTCTGCAGTTTCTGCCATTAACTCACGAGATTTTAACTCTTGGAAATAGCTTTCAACTGGCACAATGACATTTTTCAATGACTCAATGTTAGAAATATGGGCAACACCTTTAAGTGTATGCAATGAGCGTAACAAGGTATCGCTGACATGGCTTTGGGTAATGCCTTGTACCCTTTGATTTGCAAACATTTCAAGGTTAGTAACATGACCTTCAGCTTCCTGTTTGAAGACTTCAAACAATTCCTCTTCAGGGCTCGGAACTTCTCCAGCTTGCTCAGTGCCAAGATCGGTAATGATTTCACCTTGGCTAATACGTTTAGCACGGTCTGCTAATTCTTTTGGAAATTCAGTTGGACGACCTTGAGCAAAGTCTTCAACCATTGCTGGTAGCTTTGCAACAACTTCTTCGATGGTTACAACGATCGCAGGACTATAGTCAATGCTGTTGTCAATCAGTCTATTCAGCATATTCTCAACCGCCCAGCCAAGCTCACCAATTTCTTGAGCTTCAACCATGCGACCTGAGCCTTTTAAAGTATGGAAGTTGCGACGAATCGTTGATAACACTTCTGACTGTGACTGATCTTGTTTCCAACTTGGAACTAACTCATTCAGCTCAGCTAATACTTCTTCAGCTTCTTCAATAAAGATCTCACGTACTTCGTCATCAATTAAACTGTCATCGTCGTCTTCCTCTACGACCTCTGGCTCAGCTTCAACCAGCTCAATTTCAGGCATGAGGATCGAATCATCCAGTAGCGGAGCTTCTTCTTCCACATCCGAATAATGACTTTGCAATTCTTCGACACTATCAATCGCTCTTTGCAGGATTTTTGGTAAACCATGTAAACCTGAAGATAATAGGCCTTCTAAATAATAATCGACACTACTGATCGCATCGGCCAGATTGATAACTTCTTGCTCACTCAAAACAACTTTCTTTTCCATCATAAACTTACTGATGAAATTTTCTGTCTTGGTAATAACATCTTTCAAAGTATCAAGTTTAGAAAATTCTAGTGCACCTTCAACTTCATTTAATAAGCCTGGTACATTTTCTAAACGCTCGACTCGATAATCTTCTTCAAGATAATCAGCAATATAATCTTTAATTTTTTGCAGGTTGGTACGCGATTCTTGGATAAGCTGATAACGCGCATTTACTACTTGCAAACTGTCCTCATCGGCTGGATCAGTTTGATCTTGTGCCAATTGCTGACTAGTCATTTGCATGCGCGAACTGATGTAATCATCAAGTTTTAAAACTGATTCAACCACAGCAACCAAACCTTGACTACGTTCGTCAAAATCCATGCTCAGCAAATCATTAACCGCAGTCATTTGCTCTTGAATTAATGTTCTAGACTGACCCAGATTCAAAATTGCCATGGTATCGGCAATTTTTTGCATATTCGGTATTAAAGCCTCTAATGGCTCATCTTCAACCGACTGTGTTCGTATATATAAATCTAGAGACTCTTTGATATCATCCAAGTCTTCTTTAATAATGCCTAAAGCAACTTTGATGCTATCGGTATCAGGACCAGTTAGATCTGCTGCCTCTTGCTCATAATCTCCAAGCGACTCGATTAAATCTCTTAAATCAAAACGTTTTTGTACTTCTTCAACTTGCGCATCGTCTGAGCTGAATTTGCCAATATAAAATAAAATATTGGTCAACAATAAATCTGCTTCTGCTTGGTTTTGATTTTGTTCGGTTAAATCTTTTATGCGACGATCAAGTTTGGTTGCTAAGCCTTGCGCAGTAACATCCGGGGTTTCTTTTTGCTGTGCAAATTGCGATAAAAACACATGTGCAACCCACCATAAACGGCTATAAGTAACGCGCTCGCCTAAACGCCATAGCTTACTAACAGCTTCAGACATGGTTTGAATGTCTGCAATCGAACTTTGGTCTTTAATAAAACCTAGCAAGCCTTGTTGATATTCACTTCGTATACGTTTTACTTCTCGATTGATATCACCAGACAACTCAAGAATATCTTCAGCCCGAACAGGCTCTACAGCGTGAATATCAACATTAATTAAATTGCCTATCGCAACCAATTCTTGATTACGACAAGTGCGCATTTCATTGATAATTGGCATCAAGATAATCGGAAGATCCGATTTATCTTCGGCATAACGGTTTAAGTAACTCTTGAACTTCAAAGCGGCCGATAAAAATACTTCATAAGCAGTACCTTTATCTTTAACTTTATCTTCACCAATATCTTCAGATAAGGCTTCCATCTCTTCAGCCAACATTGCAGCGCCGTTAAACTCGAGCATTTGCAAAGTGCCGCCGATCTGGTGCATACAATTGGTACAGAAATGAATTTGCGTCTTGTCCGATTCATTTTCTGCAAATGCATTGATAGCCGCTTGCGCTTGCGCCAGCGTACTTTCAATTTCATCTCTTACCCAATTTAAAGCTACTTTGGTTTGACTATCTTTCATTTTGACACCGTTGTCGCCATCTAAAATTTATTGCTTTTATTCTTTGCTTAGTCCTTCAATAAATTTTAAATCTTGTTGTAGATTCATGAGGAAACGCATAGTTTCCTCATGCTTTACATAGTGTTTATAAGTTTTTATAAACTAGTCTTTTTTCTCTGTCTCGTAATCATCAAGAAGGTGGTCCAGCTCTTCCAGTGCCGAATCAATTTCTTCACCGCCCTCGACTTCTAATTCTTCAACAGCATCATCTAGTTCACTATCAATATCCAACTCAGAGAAATCATCATTAATATCTTCTAATTGCTCTTCGATCTCTTCAATCTCATCGTCAAGGTTATCTAGTGCTTCTTCCGCCTGCTCAAGCTCTTCTTCCGATTGCTCTAATAACTCATCGATTTCTTCACTATCAAACTCAGAATCATCGAAGCCTTCTTCCTCAAAGCTAGCCTCTTCAAAACCTGTTTCAACCTCAGGCATCGCTGAATCGCTCGAGAAATAATCTTCATTACTAGAATCAAGTTTAAAACCTGATACCGAACGAGATAGCTCTTCCGATAACTCAGCCAATTCACCAATCGAGCGAGCTGTTTCTGTTGTACCGTCAGAAGTTTGCGAAGTAATTTCCTGAATAATGGTCATCGTATTCGATACGTGACCGGCTGATGCAGCCTGTTGGCGCGCTGCGTTTGAAATCGATTGAATCAAGTCCGCCAGATTGGTTGATACGTTTTCAATCTCTTCCAGCGATACACCCGCGTCTTGTGCTAAGCGTGCACCTCGAACAACCTCAGAAGTGGTATCTTCCATCGA
>JABXIW010000042.1 GCA_013372875.1 Gammaproteobacteria bacterium
GTGCCGTTGTAAACACGAACGTGGAATACCGCATCTTCTCCCGGAATATACATTGGCGATTCGGCTGTTTTCTCAATCCACACTTCTTCAGGCAGCGTTTCTAAGGTTGCGGTTGCTTCTGTCGTTGCACCTGCAAACTCAGCCGTTGCTGTGTTAATAATGTTGGCAACCGCTCGGCTGTTCACCGTGCCTGTAATAGCAAATTCAACCGTATCTCCTGGAGCAATATCGAGATTGGTCGCGATGTCCGAATTTGGTCCCGGTAAGGTCTCGATATTGGTGCGAAGGTCACCTTTGTTGGTCACGATAGTCCAATCGTTGAATGCCGCTTCCATTGCGCCACCAGACGTTTCAACCTCTAATGCAGAAATCAAATCCTCCACTTTGACATCCGCAGCAAAACCAGAACCATTGTTCGTGACCTTGACTCGGAATGTCGAGAACTCTCCCGGCTGGTAATATCGTTCGTCAGCAGACTTTTCAATAACGACATCGCCCGGATAAGGTTTTAGCGTTGCAGTTGCGAGAATATCTTTGCCGTTGTAGCTGAGTGTGGCTTGGTTAACGATGTCACCAGTTGCTTGTGCATTCACTAAACCAATCACGTACAACGTAATGCTGTCATTTGGTGCTAGGTCGATGTTGTAGTCAATATCTTTATCCACCACCAGAGAGTTCGCATCGACCGCAGTTAATGCACTGCCCGCCACATATTGAACGGCCCATTGCAAAAATGCTTGGTTGGTTGAACCATCAATCGTATCGACAGTTAACGCGCCAATGGCATCTTTCAAATTGATATCGTTCGCGTAGTTGTTGCCTTCATTGACAATTTTGAGAATGTAACCCGACGCTTTGTTTGGGCTGTAATGCTCCACCATCGGCGTTTTCGTAAACGTTAGATCGGGGATCTTGGCCGTGCTGGTCGCTTCTGCCGTTTTTGTGGTGCCGTTGTAGGTAACATCAACGGTATTGGTCACCTCACCAACGACTTGCGAGTTAAGCTCACCTTCTACGTTGATGGTCACCACATCATTAGGCGCAATATCAATACTGCCATCAATGAACTCGTCATTGGCTGCGGGGAACTTAGTGGCTCCGCTCAGAGACTCGGCATTCATGTAAATAGTCCCAGACTCAAACGCAATCACATCCGCACCAGTCACGCTGGCCGCCGTAATTTTGTTTACGAAGTCTTTAACTTGGACATCATTCGCCCAGTTTGCCGTGGTGTTTTCAATTTGAATCGTATACGTCAGCGTGTCGCCAGACTCATACTGAGTTTTATCGACGATTTTTGTCACATTCAAATCGGCGGCAGCTGCAACATACGTCGCTTGCGCGGCTTGTTTACTCGTCGCGTCACTGACTTCGACCACGTTTGTGATATCACCAACCAGATCGGCTTTGACCACGCCTTCTACATGCAGCTTGACGCTATGCGCAGGGTGAATGTTGTAACGAACTTGATAACCGTTATCGCCCGTTACTTCTGAGCCCGACACAGCTTGAGTTAAGCTCGGATCCGTTCCATCTACGCTAACGCTGACATCCGACCAACCCTCAAAGGCACGAACAGGCAAGGCAGAACCCGCTTTTTCAGTACGAATGGTTTTCCACAAATCCGCAATCAATACGTCAGTTGCATAGCCGCTGCCAGTGTTTTTCACCTCGATGTCGTAACCAATAGTGTCGCCCGGATGGTAGATAGCCGCTGGATCGGTAGTGATTTTCGTGACGGCCAAATTGCCCGGTTCAGGAACGATCACTTTTTCGCGTAAGTTATACATCACATAGCGCGAGCCACTGCTTAACTTCCCTTGCAACTGGTTGGTAAACTCGCCAACCGCGTCATCACGTACGTGCCCTACCACCTCAATGAGAATCTCGGTATAGGTGTCATCTGGCGCTTTGCCACCCATCTGAATGGTGGTGTCGATGTCGGTATTATCCGCAATGAGATTTAAGTTGTTGATGTCGGTGTACGCCGGGTTACCGTCAGAGATAACGCTCGCGCTTACACTCCAATCTTTCAGTGCGACTTTTTCAGTGCCGTCCGCGGTCTCAACCAAATAGCTACTAATGGTATCGCGCACATCCACCAGCTCATTATTGGTGGTCACGTTGCGAATTCGCATCTGATAGCGCACTTCCGAGCCCGGCGTGTACGTCGGAGTGTCCGTCGACTTTTGCGCTAGCAGATTCGAAGTTCCCGGATCAAGCACGACAGCATTACTGTCCACGCCTGCAACTTTTGCGACGTTAGTTATTGCGCCCGTTGCATCCGCCGCAACCGTACCATCAATTTCAAAGACAACGGTATCGCCTGGCATCAGATCGAATGCTGCGTTTAAGGGCACATTGCCTTGATACTGACCATTGATGGAGAAGCGGTCTGACGTTGGTGCACTAACAATCGCCACGCTGTAATCCGTAAAAGCTGGTTTGCCATCAGACGTGTTAATCTTGTCCAGTTCATCCACAATGGTGGCACCATTAGTGGTACTTTCACCTACGTTGGTGACTGAGACTTGATACTGGATCTGGCCATTCGGATTGTAGTGACAATCAGTGCCCGACGAAGATGGAAACGTACACGTACTGCTGTCGGCGGTCGTGTTCAGCACCAGTTTTTGGAAATCTAAAACAGGTGTGATAGGAGGAATGGTTTCCGTTGTGTCACTCTGTTTGCCGGCTTTTGCGGTGTTTCCATCGATATCACCAACAGCATCAGCGCGAACTTTCCCCTTTACGGTAAATTCGATCACTTCTTCAGGCGCAATATCAACCACCAAATCCAGATCATCGGTGGCATCGTATGGTTCGATGTAGGTGTCTTGCGTGCCACTGGTACCAACAGAGGTAAAGACGTGGCTGATTTCAGACTCTGAAAATGCCGATTTCGTTGTGTCACCAATAACTTCAACACGAACATTAGAGATGATGTCTTGAATCGCGGCCTCATCACGCCATACAGGTTCGGTGTTGGTCACCGTAAACTTATACACCACCTCATCTTCTGGTTTATAAGTATCTCCCGCTGCGTAAGGTTTACCAGCAATCGAAACGATCTCTTTGTTAACGGCTAGATTGCTGCCTTCCGGTGTCACGCGAGCTGTCGCGAAGTTCGTGCCGTCGTATTTCGGCGTCGAAGCAATTTGATCCAAAGCGTCTGGGCGAATACGTGACTTCATCACAAACTCAATCCAACCGCCCGGCGCAATAGATAGAACTGGAATATCGATATCCGCATTTGCACCACCAACAAAGCCGCCGATATCCGTCGTTGCTTCACCAGAAGTTTTCACGCTCACTTCCCATCCGTGCGCAGCAAACGCAGGTAAACTCTGCGCGTCTGATTCTCCAACCGCATTTTGTGCCACTCGGACTTTGATGCTAGAGAATAACTCTTGCAGTGATTTGTTGTACTCCAGCCCTTTACCATTGTTTTGGAGGCGCAGACGGTACACGATATTTTCACCACTAGACGTGTGATTGTACGTCAGCTTTTCGCTTGATAAAGACGAATCCGTGTACGCTTTATGGGATTTGCTTACCTCAGAAGGCAGCATGTTGGCTGGCTCAGCAACTAGGTTATGACTGTTATCGATAACCGCCACGTTTAAGATTTGGCCAACCGCTTTCTCGCTGATCTTTGCTTTCACCGTATATTTGATGAAAGTGCCGCCAACAGCGAAACTATTTGCTGCAAGGTTAAACTGGGTGTCAATATCGCGGTTATCCGTGACCGACCCCGGCTCACTGATACCACTGGTATCGGTTTGAGTCGTGATGGTCCAAGAGTCAAACGCTGCACCCATCGATCCATCTAAGTATTGGGTTTTGATTGCGCTAAGTTCATCCTTAATCGGCATGTTTTGCATGTGCACGTTGTTAAGGTTAACGAGCGATATTTCATACTCAATGTAGCCGCCCGGCGTGTAACCGCCGCTCAATGAAGTAACACCGTCTTGATCTAAGAAGCGGGTAATGTGTTTTTCGAAGTCGTATTTCTCTGCCGATGCTTTCGTCTTCGCACTGACAGTATCGCCGTCAACGGTCAACAAGTTGAGGATTTCACCAACTGCATTGTTGTTTACCGTCGCCGTCACTTTGTACTCAATTGTAGTGCCCGCGGGGATGGAGGCATGCGTGTCGATATCTCGATTATTTTCAACTGAACCATCAAGATCAAGAATGGCTTTATCGCTACCACTGACGATGTTCTGCTCGATCGTCCAGCCCGAATCAAACGCCTTTTCACTTGTTCCATCAACAAGTTCCACCGTGATGTTGGATAAGCGATCCACCACAGGAATATTGTACGCGTTCCCCTTACCATCGTTTTCAATCGTTAGGCGATAGACCAATGGCTGACCCGGCTCATAGCTTGCTTCATCCACGGTTTTGCTGAATGAAAGATGGTAGCTGTTTGGAATAACGGTGATACCGCCGATGGTAATGTTACCTACCGACTCTTCACGAACGACGCCTTCGACTTGGTATGTGACTGAGTCCCCACCCGCCACATCAATAACGGTTGAGATGTTTTGATTGTTTGCTACCGTGCCATCGAGCGTACCATCGGTTGTGCCATCACCGCCGTGGGCATCACTTTTCGATACATCAACGGAAAAACCAGACGCGAAGGGCGTTGCAGTTGACCCATCGAGCAATTGTGTCGTCACGTCAGTGATGTTTTCACTCACAGTATGGTCGTTCACGTAACCTGTTTGAGACGATACCGTCACTAAATAGGTCAACGTATCACCTGGTGAGTAAAAACGAGATTCGACTCCATTCACCAATAGCTTGCGCGTGACATTCCCACCGTTGTATGCCTTTTTCATTTCATGGTGTGAAATGTGAGAAGTTTCCGTTACTTCACCAAGATCGCGATAGATGTATGCATCATTTGCAATTTTATCGTTGAGATTCCCCCCTTCATCTAGCGAACCAACGACGTTATCTTTTACACGCGCTTTAATTTTAAACGTACGCACTTCGTCCGGTTCCAAACTCATTGTTTTGGAAGCGTCCCCTTCGGGATACACAAAGTTCTCCGTCGTTACAGAATGAAAACCGGCACCGTCGTCATAGTCAAATTGCCAATATTCGAACGGGCTTTGGTCCGGATAATCTTGATACTGATTGTCTTTGTCGTTCGCTAATACAGACAAAATATCTTGCAACTTATCAACGACTTTTAACCCAGTTTCAGTGTGCGAGCCATTGTTGAGAACACGGATTTCGTAGGTCACATCTTCGCCCGGAACAAAGCGGACTTTATCGGCAGTTTTTAAGATCGATACATTAAGCTTGTCGCTCGAACCATCACCAATTTGTGCAGAAGACGACTGGTTCAAATTAGTCAAAGGGTCATAAGCTTGCGCCGTATTGGAGATCTCTTGCTTGGCATAATCGTTCTTCACTCGACCATGAATAACGTAAACCACCGAGCCTTTCTCACTACCCACTTTAGGGTCGATATCAATACGCGAGTCAATATTTCCATTGTTTGGGTAACCCGATTTAGGCCCTGCGTAACTGCCTGTTTTGTATGGCGAGTTGTTTGAATCAATCGTCGCGTCTATCGTCCATTCAGAAAACGCATCCAGACCCACAATATCGTCCGTTACATGAACTTCGTTCGCATAACCTTCACCAAAGTTGAAAATGGATACCGTAAATGTGACCCAATCACCGGGGATAAACTCGTCATCCGGTGTGGTTTTAGTCACGATGATCTTAGGTTCTTTTGGATACACCGTAACGCTGTTTGATGCTGATGACTGGACAGTAGAATCTGGCGTTTTAACCGTCGCGGTATTACTGAATTGAGAGTACAGAATTTGATCCGGATTTGAACGGTCAATCTGAGCAACAATTGTGTACACCACTTCAACGTTCGGCGGAATTTGAGCGTTAGTATCTAAATCAAGGTTGTCTGAGAAACTGCCGACATCGGTGTAAGCAGGATTACCGTTCAGCAAAGGATCGTCAGACTTGATTTCAGCACGAATAGTCCAAGCATTGAAAACTGGCTTAGTGACGCCATCTGGCTCCAAAATTTCAGCCGTGATGGTTGATATCGCATCTTTGACTTGCACATTGGTTGCATAGCCGTTTTCTTTCGCATTTTTCACACTGATTTCAAACGTCACTTCGTTGTCCAGCTTGGAATACGAGGTTTGCTTGGTATCAAAACTGGTATCGGTGTTCGTTTTAACACGCTTGTTAACCTCGATAGCGAAATCACGCGGATCAGAACCTCTGTCGGCGTACACAGTGCCGTCGACCGTCACTTGGTTTTGAATGTGCCCATTAGCTAGAGGATGGGTGTCTGCCACGATGGTGTATTCAATGTAGGAATGTGGCTCAAGCGTCGCAATCACATTCAGGTTGTCGGGATACTTTACTGCCCCAACAATACCAGTGTTGGAAGCCGTAGCGGCTGTACCGTCTGCTTGATATGCGTTTGCAGTAATGGTCCAATCCGAATAGGCGTTGATCGTATTACCATTAATGTCTTGAGTAGTGATCGCCGAGAGTTCATCCAAGACCTGAACTTGGTTTGCAAA
>JABXIW010000010.1 GCA_013372875.1 Gammaproteobacteria bacterium
AAGTCATGGCAGCAAAATCTTTAAAACCCGTTCTACTTTCACTTTGCGCCTTGGGTGTGGCTTCTTGGGTTGGCTATCAGTTTTACCAAGCTTATCAGCCAGAACCAGTTCGCTTGCAAGGTTTGATTGAAGCTCAGCAATACAGCATTTCATCGAAAGTCCCAGGTCGCATCGACGAAGTGATGGTTCGCAAAGGCGATGATGTTGAAAAAGGCCAGTTAATTTTTACGCTTCACAGCCCAGAAATCGAAGCGAAACTGGAACAAGCAAAAGCTGGTGAAAAAGCGGCAGATGCACTAGCGCAAGAAGCAGAGAAAGGTGCACGTGAGCAACAAATTCAAGCCGCGAAAGACCAATGGCTAAAAGCGAAAGCCGCAGCGGATTTGATGGAAAAAACCTATAACCGCGTGAACAACCTGTATAAAGATGGTGTGGTTGCCGAGCAAAAACGCGATGAAGCGTTAACCCAATGGCAAGCTTCTAAATACACCGAAAGTGCCGCTTTCCAGATGTATGAGATGGCGAAAGAAGGGGCTCGTAGCGAAACCAAAGTGGCCGCGGCGGAGAAAGCTCGTATGGCGTCTGGCGCAGTTGCTGAAGTGGAAGCCTATGCGAAAGATACTCAAATCTACAGTTGGTTTGACGGTGAAGTATCTCAAGTACTTTTACAAAGCGGTGAGCTTGCACCGCAGGGCTTCCCTGTCGTGACCGTCATCGACACTGAAGATGCATGGGCAACACTGCACGTGCGCGAGGATCTGCTTAAACACTTCACTAAAGACACCACATTTAACGCATACCTGCCAGCATTAGATAAAAGTGTCGAGTTTAAAGTCACGCACGTTGCAGTAATGGGCGATTTCGCAACTTGGCGAGCGACCGATGCAGCACAAGGTTTCGATCTGCGTACCTTTGAAGTAGAAGCTCGCCCTACTCAACCAGAACCAGAACTGCGCATGGGTATGAGCGTTGTGGTTGAGCTGTAATCGCTCAAGGTAAAAAGTCTATGACGATTAAGATTTCACAACGGCATGTGTTACGGCGCGACAAGTGGCTACTGTCGTGCTTAACTTGGGTGCCTATTTTGCTTTCGCTTACCATTTGGGGCGTGTTTTCTGCGGGGATTGCGAGAGACCTGCCGATTGGCGTGGTCGATTTACAACATTCGCAACTCTCTCGTAAGTTGATCCAAACGTTAGACGCCTCTTCAACGCTTTCTGTGGATTATCACTACACCAGTGCGAATGAAGCCAAGAATGCCATGATTGAAGGCGATATTTACGCTTTTGCCGTCATTCCATCTAAGTTTGACCAAGACATTTTGCTGCATCGCCAACCACAGCTTTCAGTTTTTTTTAACAGCCAATATATTTTGGTGGCAAAGTTAATTAATTCAGCCGTGGCACAAGCTCAAGGGTACTTTGATGCTCAGGTGCAAGTGATGGGCAATCTCGCCAAAGGCAATACAACGACGTTGTCCGCGCTCGGCCAAGCTGTGCCAGTGTCGACCCAAATCACCGCGCTGTTTAATCGCAACACCAACTACGCGCAATTTTTGGTCACCGCTATCGTGCCTGCGATTTGGCAAATTTGTATCGTTGTGAGTACGATTTTGATCCTTGCGGCGCACTTTCGCATTTATGGGGGCAAAAATGGCTTTGAGTTTTTGGGTAATAAACCCTACACAAAACTCAGCGCAATTTTGAGCCAATACATCCCAGTGTTTATGTTGCAAGGTGCCTTGTTCCTCTACTGGTTTTATGTGTTATTGGACTGGCCGATGGAAGGCAGTCTCGTAGTCATGTTACTGGCTCAATTGGTCACCGTTGTTGCCTGTATCATTATGGGCGCTCTGTTTTTCTTTTTATCGATGGACCCTGCCCGCGCAATGAGTTTTGCTGGTGCGTTTACTGCGCCAAGTTTTGCTTTTATGGGGATTACGTTTCCAGTTTCCGACATGAACACGCTCGCTCATGCTTGGCGCTCACTATTACCTATCACCCATTACATCGAAGTTCAGGTTGGTCAGGCAAGCTACGGAGCCTCAGCCGCTCAATCGTTTAGTGCTTTGTGGCCAATGATCTGGTATGTGGTGCCACTCTTACTGACAGCCGCATTCATTCATAAAAACCGAGCGGCAGCACTGTCGACTCAGCAAAGGGAGGCAGCATGACACTCTGGCAACTGATTAAAGCAGAGATTCGCTCTGTGCTGACCAACCCCGTCGTCACATTAACTGTTTTTGGTGGCGTGGTTTTTTATTCGTTTTTGTATCCGCTGCCATACGCTCAACAAACCCCTAGAGAGCAGCCAATTGCGGTCGTAAACCTAGACGGAAGCCAAACAAGCCTAAAGCTAGAACGTATGGTCGATGCGACACCTCAAGTCAAAATCGTCTCGCGTTTACATACAATTGAGGATGCAAAACAAGCGTTTTTGAATCGCGAAATTACGGGGTTCTTAGTGATCCCTGAGCACTTCTACAAAGACGTAATGTTAGGTAAAAGCCCGACTCTTGCGTACGCCGCAGATGCCTCTTACTTCTTAGTTTACGGCACGGTCGTTGAAGGTTTAGCTCAAGCAGGCGGTACATTAGGCGCACAAGTTAAAGTCAGTAAAATGGTGATTGAAGGCGTACCGCTTAGTTTGGCGAGCCACAATTACTCTGCTATCAAGCTGAACATGAAACCGACCTTTAACCCAACGATGGGCTATATCGAATACGTGGTTCCTGCTGTCTTTGTGCTGATTTTGCAGCAAACACTTATTATGGCAGTTGGCTTGCAAACCGGTTCACAGCGTCATGGCCGAGGCTACTGGTCTCAGGTATCAACCGGGTCATTGTTATTGGTAAGAACGTTGGTGTTTATTGCCATTTATTACTTACTGAGCGCGTATTACTTTGGTTTTAGCTTCGAACGTCTGAGTGTGAATCACATTGCCAAAGCAGGTGAGCTCTTAACCATGCTCTTCCCGTTCTTACTGGGTTGTTGTGGGCTAGGTTTTTGGCTTGGCTATCTACTACCAAGAAGAGAACTGGTCACCTTGGTGGTTCTAGTCAGTTCAATGCCTCTCATCTTTTTAGCGGGCTTCATTTGGCCAGTTGAGTCGATACCTGCTCCACTGCTTTGGATAGCCGATTTGAGCCCGAGTACTTGGGCAATAAAAGGCTTCTTGGCGCTTAACCAAATGGGCGCGACGTGGCAGCAGGTTGCCAAACATTGGACGGCATTGTGGTTGCTTGTTGCGCTATGGGGTGGCGTGGCGTATTGGATAGCAAAACGTAACAACAAACCCGTTGTTACCGAAAGCCTAAGTTAATTTTTCTCTGCAGCTCAAAGAGATAAGTTGACAGAAATCACAATTCCATAACCAGATGAACAACAAAGGGGGCGAACTATCGCCCCCTTTGTTGTATTTGAACGCCTCACAACCTCAGATTGAAATTGACTTTAATCAAGGATTCGTCCGATAAATAACTTTAAACATTTGTGACAAATTTGTAACCAATACTCACAATAGCCTGCTCCAGCTTGACGTACAAAAATTCATCACTTTTAACATCGTTTTTTGCCATAAAAACCATCGAATTTTTGCATTTTATCGAATAACACCTTTCCTATACCGTAATTTTCGAGCGCACCAACGACTGTTTTATCAGCGGTTTCACAAGAAGTGCGCCGCTCTAGTGAAAGTCGAAAATCACGTCAAAAGGAAGTTATTATGAAAACTCTTATCGCAGTGAGTGTTTTATCTATATTGTCTTTCGGTGCCCATGCTGAACGTCAATCCAACGAACCCATCAAGGTCATCGAACCCATTTCTGGGCTCGACAGTAAAAAGATTGAATTGGGTAAAACGCTGTGGTTTGAACCGAGACTGTCGGCGTCGAACACCATTTCTTGTAATTCTTGCCATAACATCGCTAAAGGTGGCGTTGATAACTTACCAAGCTCAATTGGTCACAAATGGTCAATTGGTCCAATCAACTCACCTACGGTGTTTAATTCAGATTTGAATTTCGTTCAATTTTGGAATGGGCGAGCGAAAGATCTGCAAGAGCAAGCCGCAGGCCCTATCGAAAACCCATTGGAAATGGCATTTACCCACCAACTCGCGGTCGACACTCTTCAATCTATCCCTCAATACCGCAAGTGGTTTCAACAAGCTTATGGCAGCGACAACATCACCATTGATAACGTGACCGATGCTATCGCAACATTTGAACAAACGCTGCGTACGCCAAACTCTCCATTCGATTTATGGTTGAAAGGTAACGACGACGCACTCACTACTGCACAAGTGGAAGGCTATCAACTGTTTAAAGACAAAGGCTGTACTGCTTGTCACAGCGGGCCATTAGCAGGCGGACAAATGTATCAAAAAATGGGGTTAGTGAAACCATTTGCAACAGACAACCCAGATGTTGGCCGCAAAGCTATTACCGGAAGTGATTTCGATGAGTTCGTCTTCAAAGTCCCAACCTTACGTAACGTAGAATTAACCTACCCGTACTTCCATGACGGGTCTGTTTGGGATCTTCAAGAAGCGGTAGAAATGATGGCCGATCTGCAACTTGGTCAAAAGCTAACGAAAGAAGAGTCCACCAAAATCACTGAATTCTTACGTTCTCTGACAGGTGAGCAACCACAAGTCACCTTGCCTCACTTACCACCATCAACTCATGAAACCGCAAGGCCAAATATTTAAAATTTAGTTGGCACTAAACAGAACAAAGGAGCCGAAGGGCTCCTTTTGTAACGTCTAAATCGATGAATCAATTAAGCCACATGCTCCATTGCGTTCGAGCCTTCGACAGGCGTAAAAAATTCATCGTGTAATGCACAAATGGCACGTTGATATTCTTTGTCACTGACGACAAATTGCACGTTTACATTACGCAGTGACGAGTGCAACGCCACCGGTGTAACACCACTGTTCATGAGAGAAAGTACGCCCTTCGCTAACGTTTTGTTAGTGTCGATGTGTGAACCGATGGCTGAAATTAACGCAACCATTCGCCCTTTAATGGAGGCATTCGGGTAACGTTTTTCGGCCTTGTATAACACTTTGTTTAAGCTGTCCGAGCTACCGCCAAGGTAATACGTAATCGAGTTAGCGTTCATCTCTTTACCGATCAAGCTGACGCGTGCATCAGAGATGATTTCCATCAATTCGTAACTCACGTTGTCAACCTTGCCGACCATAGCTTGATCGAACAAGTGCAGTGCGAAGACCTTTTCTTTACCGGCGATGATTTCCACTTTGTCTTCTTCTGGGCGATACCCTGAAGATATCAACGTACCTTCATGTTCTGGCTCAAACGTGTTTTTGATTTGCAGCTCAATCCCACTTTCGCGCAAACCAGCGGCAGCATTAGGATGAATCGCCTCCATGCCTAAATTAGCGAGTTGATCCGCTACATCGTAGTTCGTGCTTCCAATTGGCAACACTTTCTCTGGGCCGACCACGCGTGGGTCTGCTGAACTTAAATGGTATTCTTTGTGGATGATGGCTAGGTCTGCTTTGGTGATAGCTGCAATACGACTAAACGTCATTTCACTGTAGCCTCGGTCATAAGTGTGCATCAAACCTTCTTTACAATACGCATACCCCGTGACGATAGGCAGTTCTTTGGTCACATCGATATCAGCAAACGCGTCGCGAATGGAATCATCGAGACTTCTTGGTTCCTGATTATCCCAACCAGAGAGATCCACAAACCTCGCATTGATGCTCATGTTTTTCAGCTTAAGCGCTGTATTGTACGCACTGTGTGCTTCACCAATCGACGATAGAAACTCGCGAATTTGTGGCAGATAGTGACGCAGAGAAAACTGTCCGTATTGGCAGGTTTCTAGAATATTAGCGATACAATTTTTCGCCTCTGCAATGCGTGAACGAATGAACTTATCCGCTCGAATGCGATTCATTGGATCCGCAAAGATGTTTTCGTTAGTAAGTAGCATGCGGCTTTCCACATACGCTAGGGCGTCTTGCCATTGATCGTCACGTTTCGCAATTAACTGATAGACGCCTGCTTTGCTGGTTTTTTTACATTCTAATAGCGCGTCGGTCATGCCACCGTATGCTGACACAACAAAAATGCGGTTATATGGCGTTTTGGGACGAAGAATAATATTGTCGAGAACAGCATCAAATGCTGTCATTGAAGTACCGCCGATTTTTTCTACGGTAAAAGTCATGATAAGCCTTTTTTGATTGGTAACGTTAAGTGAAATAGAGAAAAAGAAAGCGCTTCGAGGTGCGAGGCGACGTGCGCCTCACACTTAGCTTTTAATCAACGAGCGGGTAAACGCCGTTTTCATCGTGCACTTCGGCACCTGTGATTGGGGGATTGAAAACGCACGCCATGACCATTTCTTTGTTTTTGTATGCTCTTAGGTAATGCTCGTCGTGCTTGTCCAAAATGTACAATGTGCCCGGTTTGATTGGGTAAGTTTCGCCCCCCACCACTTCGATTTCACCTTCGCCGCTCATGCAGAAAACGGACTCTAGGTGATTTTGATAATGAATATGCGTTTCCGTTCCTTCATAAATCGTGGTGATGTGGAAAGAAAATCCCATGTTGTCATCTTTCAACAACATACGTACGCTTTCCCAGTTATCCGCGACTACGCGACGTTCACTATTTCGACACTCGTCAAGTGTTCTTACGATCATAATTAATAATCCTTATTAAGATGCTTGTTTGAAGTGTTTTGCAGCAATCGTTTCTACTGCACGTTCAAAGATGCTTAGTCCTTGGTTCAGCTCAGATTCACTGATAGTCAATGGACAGAAAAACTTCACCACCTCATCATCTG
>JABXIW010000188.1 GCA_013372875.1 Gammaproteobacteria bacterium
CTGAACAAGCTGCTTATCCGATGCCAGATGGCACCATCACTCAAGCTAAACCTGACTCCGAACGTGCATTGAAAATGGCCTGTGACGTAGGTATGGGCTCGGTAACCCATGTCACCGCCACATTCGCTAATTTTGCGGTGGGACAGGTTTTATCTAAATTGGCGATACAAAACTAAACTTTTTCTTTGCCATTAAAACCAGTATGCTACTGGCGCTAAAAAAATCACTAGGGAAATAATAGAATGAAACATATTTTTGCTTTCTTATTATGCATATTGGCACTTAATGTTGCCGCAGCAGACAAAATACCACTAGAGCACTTTGCTCAAAAGTCCAAATTCAATAGCTTCAAAATCTCACCTGATGGTAAACACATTGCCTTTACTTTTGATGATGAAGATCAAGAAAAGCTGGCGGTTATGGAGCTTTCCACTAAAAAAATCATGACTACTTTTAGTTCTGATGGCAGTGGCCGTGAAATCGCTACCTATATTTGGGCTAGTAACGAGCGAATCGTAATGCTTAACCAGAAAGTAACAGGCTGGTTAGATGGTCAAAACAAGATGCAAAAATTGGTTGCAGGCAATATTGATGGCTCAAAACGAGTTGAGTTATTAGATTTTGCTATTTCTCGTTCAGGAATTCGTATTCTTTCGTCCTTACCAGACGATCCTAATCATATTTTGGTAGGTAAATATCACTATACCGATGATGGCGCTGTTAAGCTGAATAAAATGAACATATTTAACAGCAAATTTATTTATGTAAAAGATTCTCCTAAGCCAAAGGGAACTTCAAAGTCAGTTATTCGAAGCATCGCTGTTGATACTAACGATGAAGCTCGCGCAGCCTTTGAGTTCGACCCAGTGGATGAAGATGATGATGAAGACAATGTATCTTATTTGCACTACAAATCGGCAGATGAATGGGAATTACTGACACTACCTAAGTTTAGAGACTCAATTCCGACAGTCGGAATTTTAGGCTTTAACAAAGCTAATACTAAATTTTATTTTGTTTCAAACCACGACCTAGATCATGATGGCGTAACAGGTGTTTTTGAATTTGACTTGCAAAGTAAAAAATCAAAGTTCCTATTTAGGCATCCAGATGTGGATATTGCCGGTGGTGTTTATGGTCCAGATGGAGAACTGATTGCAGCAGCTTATCAGGCTGGTTATACCGATTATTTTTATATCAATGAACCAACTAATGAAAAAGAAATAGGATTTCACAAATCTTTGAGAGCGAGCTTTAAAGCAGAAGACTTTAGTATCAGTTCATATTCGGAAGACGGTTCTTTGGCTACTTTGCGTGTAGCGAGCGATAGAAATCCTGGCGATTATTATATCTTTGATAAAAATAAGAACTCGGCAACTTATGTGGGCAGCTCAATGCTTGATATTAAGCCTAATCAAATGGCTTCGGTTGAGCCTTTTATTTTTACTGCTAGAGACGGTTTAAAAATGTATGGTCTTATGACGATACCTAAGGGCAAGCAATTAAAAGATCTGCCATTAGTTATCTATCCACATGGTGGTCCTTATGGCGTTAGAGATAATTGGCGTTGGGATAGACGAGCGCAAATGTTAGCTAATAATGGCTATTTAGTGATACAACTGGACTTCAGAGGCTCTGGTGGTTACGGCAAAGATTTTAGGGAAAAAGGTAAAGGTGAGTGGGGCGCAAAGATGCAGGATGACCTCACGGATGTTACTAAATGGGCAATTAACGAAGGTTATGCTGATAAAGATCGTGTCTGTATCCATGGTGTAAGCTATGGTGGCTATGCTTCAATGCAAGCTGTTGTTAAAGAGCCGGATTTATATAAGTGTTCTATTCCAGATGCAGGTCCTTATGAGCTTAGACTGCAATGGGATGAGGCTGATAGTTTCCGCTATAATAGAGCCGCTGGAGAACGTTATTTGAAATGGATGCTTGGCGATAATGACGCTTTGCGTATTAAAGAGCGCTCACCTGCCTACCATATTGATAAACTTAAAGCTGCGTTATTTATTGTGCATGGTTCTGAAGATGTTCGTGTGCCTATCGAGAACGCTTATTTCTTAGAAGAGAAACTTAAAAAAGCTGGTAAGCCTTATATTAAGATGTATAAGAAAGACGGACATGGCTTCCAGAAGGTTGAGTACCGTGTTGAGTTATACGAAAAAATGCTTGAATTTTTAGAACAAAATATTGGTAAATAACAAAAAAGCTGCTTCGGCAGCTTTTTTTATGCCAAGTGGTAGCATTTAATTGTAACCATTAGCGAGTAACATAGGTCGTATCTAATAATTAAACTAGAAATGTGGTTTATTATGAAAAGATGGATAACTGCTTGTACAGCAGCTTTTATAGCTTTGGGTTCAACAATTGGGCTTTCCGATAGTTCAGTAAGCTGGAAAGGTTCTGATGATTATACTGATATTGATTCGGCGGAAGAGCCTCGGAAGAAGTTTGAGCAAAGAACTTTTGCTAGTTTTGAAAAGCATTTTGAAAAGTTAAGCCAGTCGTTACCAAAAGGGCAAAAACTCTGGGTAAAGGTGACAGATGTAGATTTAGCTGGACGAGTGCTACCTGGACTTTCTTATGGTGGGCAAACCGCTAGAGAATACCGTATTGTTGAGGACCATTATTTTCCTACAATGAAATTCAGTTACCATCTGTCCGATGAAACTGGAAAAGTAATACAATCTGGGGATGCTGAGTTAAAAGATATAGCTTTTCAAGATCGCATAGTTCCAAGAGGTGCGAAAAGAGACCCATTGAATTATGAGAAGAATATGATAACCAAGTGGTTTAAAAAAACTTTTCCCCAACAAGTGGCGAAAAAGTGAGATAAGGATATCCTGACAACCGGAAAGGGGCGTAAAGCCCCTTTTTTATGCGCATTAAAAAAAAGACGCTTGAAAGCGTCTTTAAATATTTACTTGGTGGAGGCGGCGGGAATTGAACCCGCGTCCGCAAATCCTCTGCTCAAGGCTCTACATGCTTAGTTCCATCGTTAATTTAATCTAACTCGAGCCGATGGGCAGGCTTAGTCAGACGGTCTCGAGGATATTTTCACAGTTGGCTGCCGAGCACAGTTACCTGCAAGTCCCTGTAATGACTGTCGAGTTCCTACCAAGGACGCTCAGAGTCGACAGTTAGCCGATTAAGCGGCTAAAGCGTAGTTGTCTTCGTTTGCAACTATAGTTTTTAGCTTTGATTTTACGAGATTCGCTAACATCTCGACATGCACCTAGAGGTTCGTAACCCACGTCGAAGCCAAGTCGCCCCCAGAATTTTCGAATTATAGGCTATATGGTTGCCATAGCAAGTGATTTCAAGGAATTGCTTCGAACTTCTTAATTTCAATTTGTGGTTTAGTTAACATTTATAATAATTTCAAGCAGTTAAACTTCAATTTCTAGGAGGTTTAATGTCAGAAATAATCCAATCTAAATTAAATTTTGCCATGATGTCTCATCAGGGTATTGAGCGCCAGACCAATGATGACAAGGTGTTTGCTTCGGCTGAATTGGGCCTGTGGATCTTGTCCGATGGTGTTGGTGGCTTGGCGCAAGGCGAGCAGGCTAGTCAGTTCGTGGTGGATGAGATCAATAAGTCGATTGGCTTGGGGCGAAATTTGAAAACGGCGGTGCATTCGGCGCACTCGGTTATCAAGGCGTACAACCGCCATGAAACTGAAGATCGCGGTGCGACTGTGGTTACTTTGCTTAGTAAAAATGATCATTATGAGATTGCTTGGGTTGGTGATAGTCGGGCTTATCTATGGAACTCTGTGAGCTCTACATTAACGCAGTTAACCGAAGACCATACTTTGGTTCAAAAGCTAATCAACGCTGGTTTATTAGATGCCAAGGAGGCCAAAGAACACCCTAAGCGCCACGTTATCACCCAGTGTTTAGGGATAGAAGATCAGCATCAGTTGGATATTGGTTTGCTTGAGCGCGAATGGCAATATGGAGACTCGGTGTTAATCGTCAGCGACGGCCTGTATGAAGAGGTTGAAGAGGCGGCTATTATTCAGTGTTTAAGTCAATCTCGTGATAACCAAGCGAAAGTTGAAAAAATGATAGAAATGGCATGTGAGAATGGGGGAAAGGACAACCTATCTTTAATTCTAATCGATTCACCTGTATTACAACCGAAAAAGCAAAAGAAAGGTGATTTTATGAGCCAATTGAATGATTGGTTGCAGAAATTTAAGAAGGGCTAAATTATGAGTAATGAGCAAGATAAGAAAAAGACCAGTGAGTATCGTGAAGACAAAGCGGGCCCGCAAGGTACTTTAGTTTTCGACTCGAAAAAAGTTGATCAAATGATCGCCGAAGAAATTCAGCGTCAAGAAGATGACGGTACAAAAGTGGCTGCTTTGGTTGCTACCACAAAGCCACATATTGGCGAACAATTTATTTTAACCGAAGGAAAAAATATTATTGGTCGCGGTAAAGGCAACAGCGTGACTATCTATGATCCAGCAGCTTCGGCAACTCATGCTCAGATCACATACCAAGGTGGCAAGTGGAAAATTTTAAATTTACTTTCATCAAATGGCACTATTGTTAATGGTGAAAAAATTACCGATCGGGTTTTATCCTTCGGTGACAGAATCCAAGTTGGTCATACTGAATTTTTGTTCACACTAGTTGATGAGTCAGAAGCCCTTGATGTTGCGGAAAAAGCACCTATTAATTGGTTTGCATTTACCACCGCTGCGGTTGCTATTATAGCGATTATCATCGTTCTTTTATTACTGCTATAGCATGACCGAAAGCACTTTTATTGGTCGCTACAAGATCCTAGAGGAGCTTGGACGCGGTGCCATGTCGGTAGTTTATCGTGCAGAAGATCCCGATATTGGTCGTCAATTGGCGATCAAACTATTAAAGCATGACTTGATTGAGCAAGACGAATACCGAGAGCTATTTGTAAGCGAAGCAAAATCTGCTGGCCGTTTGAGCCATCCATCCATCGTAACCATTTATGACACAGGGATCTGGAATGGGCGTCCTTTTATCGCGATGGAGTTGCTAGAAGGTACGACATTAGAGGAATATTTGTACCTTAATGATGCTTTGAGCTTAGATGATTTGATTCGAATGGCGAAGAAGCTCTCGCAAGCCCTTGAATATGCACATCGTCAAGGTGTTATCCATAGAGATTTAAAGCCTGAAAATATCTTTGTAGTAGAACAAGGCAAGAATTTTAAGATCACCGATTTTGGTATCGCCAAAATTGAAAGTGATTATTTACAGGGGCAGCTTGGACAAGATGATGAGGCTGCTGAGCGTGATGACAGAATTATGGGTACGCCCGCCTATATGTCCCCTGAACAAATTTCGGGGCATGGCATTGACGCTAAAACGGACTTTTATTCGCTTGGTGTAATTCTGTATCAAGCATCGAAAGGTGAACTACCTTTTAAAGCCATAAATCATGCTGCTATGCTGCAAGCTGTTTTGCAGCAAAATCCTGAGCCATTAAATATGAACTCCGAATCAGGAGCTATATGGCAAAGTATTGTTTTTCGGCTGCTGCAGAAAAATCCTGATTTGCGTTATGAGTCCGCGCAAATTTTGATTGATGAACTGGAAAAACTGGAAAAGGAACATCAAGAAAACATTAAGGGCTTAGCCGAGTTTAAATTCGTTTCTATGAGCGCGCGTTGGGCCATGGGCTTATCGGCGTTTGTATTCTTAGTCATGATTGTAGGAATGATTTGGGTCAATAAGCGACAAACTGATCTGATGAATCAGCTCATGTTTGATTATGGTTTTTCCATCAGTCAAATTATAGCCAGCGAAACTGCAGAACCCTTGTTGCTAGAAGAATCATTGTCTTTGCAATCAATTACCGAAACTATTGCAGAAAACCAGCAAATTTTGCACTTGAGTATTCGTGATAAAAATCAGCTTATAGCCAGTAGCAGTCAAAAAACGGATGTTGGTCAGCCTTTTGTCGAAAGTGAAGTCTGGCAACCAATTTCAGACTCTGCAAAAGGTGCAATTTATTATGATGAGTCGAGTTTTGCTGAAGCGGCATATTATTTTGACAGCCCAATTATTTACCAACAAAAAGAAGTGGGCAGGGTCAATGTGGCCATTAGTCGCACTAATTTGCAACAGGCAACTAACTCCTCACTGCTCACTATGGTAATTTGGATGTTATTGATCTTATTGGTTGTATTTTCTGGGGTGTACTGGCTTACCAAAAAGTTTGCCAAGCGAGTCAATATCAGCCGTCAAAAGATACACGACATTCGACTTTACGGTGAAGCCGAGCCGATTTCGATCAGTATGCATGATGAACTGGGACGAATGGAGCAGGAGATCAATCGACTCTCACATAAGATTGCAGGCTTGACTCGAACTCAGAAGATTACCTTGGTCGATGTAAATGCTGAATTAGCAGCTGAGCTGGAAAATGCTCAAGAAGTCGATAAGACTATTGTGATCTCGCCAAACAAATAGTCAAAGCCAACTATAGGTCTTGCAATTTTTTCTGCAGATTATGCACACGATCTTTATAAACCAGAGCTAGGTCGTCATTCGGTTTTACAGCTAAAATCTTATCCCAAATATCTAGAGCTGGTTTTAACTGCTGGTTACGATAGAGCTTTAACGCATCTTGATGCATTGACTCAGTCACTATGGAACGAGCTTCAACAAAATCACTTAATGTTTCGCTGTAATTTTGATTGCTTGAAAAGGCTTTTGTGAGCTCAGTATAAGCCGCCTCGGTATTATTAGATTTGGCTAGCCCCAGAGCATTGTAACTAGCTTGCTCACACTGAACCTGTGTGGCAAGTTGTTTCAATTGTGTTTGGTGGCTAGAAGAAAAGCTATTGTTCTCCAGTATGCCTTGAATCAGAAAAGCTGCTTCAGAGTAATCTTTTTCAGAGCGCTCAATAGCGACTTGCTGCTTAGTAGCAATAACCAGTTTATTTTGCAGCTCAAGATTTGTATTTAATTCAGGGTTGGATATGGCCCAATCGATAGCTTGATTGTATTGTTTACTACTGATCAGTTGCTCCATATCACTTAAATCGGTGTTGCTCGCTCTATTGATGGTTATGGATTTAGGACGGCTGATTGCTTGCACCGATGTCGAGTTATTACCACTGCTTTGATATTGACTCGGGATCAGTAGTTTTTGACCAACGGTTAAAGACTGAACCACATCAATATTATTAAAAGCCGCTAGTTCGCGATAGAGGCTCGCTGAGCCCATGGTCTTTTCAGCAATAATACCAAGAGTATCACCGCTAATTACGTAATATGATTTTGGCTGAATAACCTTAGGTTTCGGTTGTGGCTGGATGGGTCTTTGCTGGACGCGAGGATCGACAGCATCAACGATTTGTACTTCTTCCTGGCTTCGATCTTGTACAAACGAACAAGCTGACAAACTTAAACTGACAATAACTGAAGCGCTGAGTAAACAAAGTTTTTGCATGAATTGATATATTTAAACCCAATAGAATTTAATGATTGTAGCAAGTCACAATAATTATGCCCACTGTTTGCTATAAAGAGTGTGAACAAGTTTAAGTATTATGGTGCTTCATTAAGCGTTCTTTAGTTTTGTTCCATTCACGCTCTTTTTCGGTAGCTCGTTTATCGTGTTGCTTTTTACCTTTTGCGAGGCCAATTTCTAGTTTGGCACGCGACTTACTCCAATACATGGCTAAGGCTACCACGGTAAAACCTTGTTGTTCGGCACCGCGAAAGAGTTGTGCCAGCTCATGATTATTGAGTAGTAATTTACGGGTACGCAAGGGATCAGCAATCACATGAGTTGAAGCGCTTAACAAAGGTGTTATATGGCAGCCAAAAAGCCAAGCCTCACCGTCTTTTAGTAATATATAGCTTTCAGCCAAGTTGGCTTTTCCTGCACGTAAACTTTTGACTTCCCAACCTTGCAACACCAATCCTGCCTCGAAAGTTTTTTCGATAAAGTAATCATGGCGTGCTCTTTTGTTGAGGGCAATGGTGCTTGAATTAGCTTTGGTTTTCTTTTGTTTTGCCAAAATAGGATAGTTTTATAGATAGCATATTCTGAGCGAATTATAGCATCCACCCTAGGACAGATGCTACAATCTGCTCAACTTAGAATAGATGACTCAGCATGAAAAAAGTCAATCGCCAAGCTATCGTTCCCTATAGCTGCCAGCAAATGTTTGAGCTAGTGAATGATATTGAGCAGTACCCAGAATTTTTGCCTTATTGCGGCGGCTCAGAGATTATCGAGCGTCAAGCGGAGCGAGTAATTGCCACCTTGACTGTCAGCAAGGGTAGCTTTGAGCAAAGATTTACCACCAAAAATATCAATAAGCCTTTTAGCGCCATTGAAATGTCTTTGGTGGATGGACCTTTTAAATACTTAAACGGACTCTGGTCATTTACTGAGCTTTCAGAGCAAGCATCGAAAATTGAGTTGACCATTGAGTATGAGTTTTCGAACAAATTATTGGGTCTGGCTTTTGGTAATATATTTAGTCAGCTTGCAGAAAGCTTTGTTGATGCCTTTACTCAAAGGGCAAGAGAGCTTTATAAGGTTAATCATTTTGAGTGAGCAGATGGACAAAACAGCAGAGCAAATCTTGGTGGAAGTTGCCTACGCTTTGCCTGAGAAACAAACCATCTTATCGCTGAGAGTAGCTAAGTCGGCGACGATTTCTGAGATCGTTAATGAATCAGGAATATTGGAGCTCTATCCAGAAATTGATATGGATAAAGCTCGTGTTGGTGTCTTTAGTAAATTGGCAAAACTAACCGATACTCTCTATGAAGGCGATAGAATCGAAATTTATCGGCCATTAATTGCCGATCCAAAGGAAGTTAGAAAACAAAGAGCGCTTAAAGCTAAGGAACAAAAATAATCCCTTATGGTTAGATTGATTTATACCCTGATCTATTACCTGTTATCGCCATTGATGTGTGTAAGGTGGTTTTATAAAAGTCTAAGGCCACCGCAGTATAGAGAACCATTTCGGCAAAGATTTGGTTTTGTAGCAAAACACGAGTCAACGGATATTTGGATCCATGCAGTTTCTATGGGGGAAACCAGCGGCGCTATTTCAATCATTAATAAATTATTAGCGAGTGCTCCTAATAAAAAAATAGTGGTGACTACGACTACCCCAACGGGTGCTCAACTGTTGGATGAGCAGTTAGGCAATAAAGTCACTCACTATTACTCACCTTGTGACTTACCAGGCACTATTAGGCGCTTCATCAAAAGGGTGCAACCTAAACTAGTTGTTATTATGGAAACAGAGTTATGGCCAAATTGGTTGAACCTTTTACACGATAAGAAGATCCCGACAATTTTAGCCAATGCTCGACTATCTAAATCTTCGGCGCGAAAATATGCAACTTTTCCTCATGCTTCCAAAGAGATATTTTCGAAGTTATCGCAAGTATTGGCGGTCAATGAGGCAGATGCTAAGCGCTTTCAAGATATTGGCGTTGAAGCAGAAAGGGTGAAGGTGACGGGCAACATTAAATTTGATGCTGAGTTTCCAGTTTTAGATTCTACTGATTATTTTCCTTATTGGCATGAGGATTTTATTTGGGTGGCTGCAAGCTCTCACCAAGGGGAGAATGAAGTTATTTTAGCTGCGCATCAGGCCTTATTAAAGAGTGTCCCTAACGCTAAACTGATTTTAGTGCCGAGGCATCCTGAACGTTTTGAAGCTGTAGCCGAATTAATTCAAAAGCAAGGTTTCAGCCTTAACCGACGCTCACAAACGGAAAGTTATTCAACTGAATCGCAAGTGTTATTGGGCGATAGTATGGGTGAATTATTAATGGCTTATCAAAAAGCCACTGCGGCCTTTATCGGTGGAAGTTTTGTTGATGTCGGCGGTCATAACCCGATTGAAGCCGCTTTTTATGCCAAACCAATTCTAACAGGACCTATTTATCATAACTTCCAATACCTTTTCGATGCTTTAATTGAGCAACAGGCGGCACAAAAAGTTGAAGATAGCTCGGAGCTTGCAAAGCAACTTGAATTAATAGCAACGGATAAACAGAAAGCTGAACAGCTTGGCCGCAACGCGAAAATGTTTGTGGATGCTAATCGAGGTGCTTTGGATAAGGTGGTCGCCTATATCCAAAGCTATGATTAAGGAAAATATTGTTATTGATTTGAGTTAGTACTTTAGCAGTAATTGATTTACTTCTTGTAAGTCTGCTTCGGTTAAAGTGCCTGCCGCTAACTTTAGGTTAATGCCATTAATTAAATAATCGTATTTTGCGCGAGTTAAATTACGACGGGCGTTGTAATAACTGCGAGTTGCGGTTAATACATCAATAATATTTCGCGTACCTGCCTGATAGCCTTCTTGGGTTGCTTCTAATGAACTTTGATTCGATTCAAGGCTTCTTTTATAGGCTTTGAAAGATGCAATGGCAGACTGCAAGTTGGTAAAAGCATTGCGTGCAGAGGCCTGCACTTGTCTTGCGGTTTGTTCATGTTGGTGACTGGAGCTCAAATAATTTTGTTTGGCTTGCTCGGTTTGCGCACTGGTTCTAAAGCCTGAAAAGATAGGTACGCTTAATGTAATTCCTGCGCTGTAGCCCTCTGATTGCCCGCTAGAACTTAAAACTGTTCCTGGTGGCAATGTGGTACTACCAAAAGTTGTACCATTAGGGTAAAGATCGTCCGTATCGGAATCGCTATCAGAGTAAGTAATATCAAAGTTTAGCGAAGGGTAGTGACCACTTCGGTTTCTATCTATTTCTTTTTTCGCCACTTTAACATTTGCTTGTTGTGCTTTAAGGCCAAGGTTTTCTTGAGCTGCTACTCGAGTCCAGTCATCGATGTTATTAGGCGATGGCTCGGATAGCTCAACTTCGTCACCAAGTCCTTCGAGTGCCATATAGTAATTATTGGTAATTTGGCGTAATGATTCTTTAGCAATATTTAAACTGTTTTTTAAAGACACTTCATTGGCCAAAGACTGATCATAATTGGCTTGAGCATTTAAGTAGTCAGTAGCATTAGCAAGACCTGACTCGTACTGTTCACGAGTTAAGTCAAGCTGTTGCTTTAATGCTTCTAACTCTGCTTGAGTCGTTGCTAAATTTTCTTCGGCAGAAAGTACATTAAAGTAGGCTTGAGCGGCACGACTCATTAAGTCTTGTAGTTTAGAGCCATGATTCAGTTCAGAGGCTTTCAAACGCAATCCAGCTTGATCGAGTGCAACCCAATTAGCCCAATCAAAAATAGATTGAGTTAATCTAACTTGATAAGTAGTTGAGTCACTAGTTCTATTGAATGGATCAGAAGGGCTTCCATCTAAACCTTGACCAGTACTATCATTGTCACGTCTTGATTTTGTTGCACTAGCACTAATTTGCGGTAACAAACTAGAGCGGCTGATGCGAACTCCTTGCTCGGTCGCTTTCAAGTTGGCATGACTGATCAGGTACTGAGTATCATTGGATAAGGCCGCTTGATAGACCGTCATCAAATCCGTTTTTGCGGCTGTGCTAATACTTTGTGATTCTTCTGCGATAGTTGCTGTGGCACCAAGGCTCAAAGCAACACTAAGGGCTACCAACGCTTTTTTCATTATGAATTCTCTTTAAAAACTGGTGTTAATTTTTTGTTAAAAACTGTGCTAGTTAAATTGTTAAAACACAAAGGCCTCAGCCTTTTTGCTATTAATTAGTAATTCAATTTGGGTCTCAAATAATACTTCTTCCAGCCATTTGCCTTCTTCTATTCGAGTGATTAACTTTGCTTGCATAGCAGGGTACTCACCTTCGACACAAAACAAACGGCCGCCTATAGTTAATGACTTTTTAAAGGCAAAGGGTAGCTGATAAAAACCAGCGGTTATTGCAATTACGTCATAAGGACCATAATGAGGCCAGCCATTGGCCGCATCACCTTCTTCAAACTCTATATTGGTTAAGCCAAATTCTTCGCAATTGTTTTTGGCAATTTCGATAAAATCTTTAATGATTTCAATCGAATAAACCTTATGGCTTAGCGAAGCTAGTAGTGCTGTCATAAAACCACTACCAGCACCAATTTCCAATACCAAGTCACTTTTTTGGATGCGCAGTGCTTGCAGCATTCTGGCTTCTTCGCGCGGCGGCATCATGTATTGGTTTTGGCTTAGAGGGATCCGAAAGTCGGCATAAGCTAACTCTTGGTAAGGCTCAGGAACAAAGCGCTCTCTTGGCATAGCCGCGAATAAATCTAAAATTTGATTATCGAAAACCTGCCAAGGACGAATTTGTTGCTCGACCATGTTAATTCTTGCTTGCTCAAAATTATAAGCGTGTAGGCTTTGCATAGAATCCCCTCTCGATAATAAGAATAAGAGTTATTAATATTTCAAACAAGACAGCAAGTGTAACAGATTATGAAACCACTTCCGCTGGTCTTTATAATACTCTAGTATAGTCTAATCAGATTGGCAATAAATCTAATAAATTCAAAGAGATAGAGTTTTGACAAAAAGATTTACAAATAAAGATATCACTATTACCCAAGACCAGGTTTTATATCAAGGCTTTATGCAGTTGCGGAAGTTGACGTTTAGCCATGCGCTTTATGCAGGCGGTGTGCAATCCAAGGTGCAAAGGGAAATGCTGTTTCGCGGTAAAGCCGTAGGAGTTTTATTGTTTGATCCTCAACTAGATGAGTTTGTATTGGTGGAACAAGTGCGTATTGGTGCCATGGATGACCCTGAGTCACCTTGGTTATTGGAAGTGGTTGCAGGCATGGTCGAAGAGGGTGAGTCAGAGTCTGAAGTCGCGGTGCGAGAAGCCTATGAAGAAGCAGGCGCTCAAGTACAAAGACTGATCCCTATTCAAGATTATTGGGTCAGCCCCGGCGGCACTAATGAGCAGGTATCACTTTATTTGGGTTTGGTTAATGCGCAGACGGTGAGTGACTTCGCAGGCTTGGAGAACGAGCACGAAGATATCAAGGTAATGCGCCTTAAAAAATCTGAAACCTTGAAAATGCTGCGCGCAGGGCTTATAAATAATGCAATGGCTCTGATTGCCTTGCAGTGGTTTTTCTTAAATGAGTCAGAGTTAGATTTATCAAGCCCTTGAGTAGTTAAAGGTAGTTAAGGATATTTGTGCACTAAATAATGAATGGTCAGCGTAAAAAATATAATCCCGACTTGCGATCCTTTATGGCACTTTGCGCGACCAATTATGCCAAATTAATCAAGCTGTTACCGGATATTGAGCGGATTGAAGAGCTAGGCCCTGTGGTACAGTTCCAAGTGAAAAAACAGCCTGATTTAGAAGTTCAATTGCTGCAGGTGAGTCGCTATACGCAAACCTTGAGCTTAAAACAAGCCGATGTAAAGCAACATCTGAACCGCGAATTTTGTGTGCGAATTTACCACGATGCCAAGCTGGTTGAAGTCTTGTCAGGAGTGCATGATCCAATGTTGCCGCCTGTTTATAAAATCCCTAATCAAGCTATGAAACAAGTGGATGAAAAGGCTCAGATCAACCGATTTTTGGGTGAATGGCTGTCTTTTTGCCTAGAACATGGCCAAATTGACACTCAATATAGGACGCAATTGGCTTTTTTATCTTAAAAAATAAGTAATAATTCTACGAAATCATAGAAATATCAGTTAGTTGAGTAAATTAGAATCTACCATTATCCCTTTGAAAGCTAAGCAAAATACTTTAGAGCTTATTCAAATTTCCGATCCGCATCTATTTGCCGATGCGGCTGGTAGTTTATTGGGTGTGAATACGCGCGATAGTTTTCTGGCAACTTTGCAACAAGTGAAGTTGCTGCATCCGAATCCTGACGTGATTGTGGTCACGGGTGATATTTCGCAAGATCTGTCCAAAGAGTCTTATCAGTTTTTTGCGCATGCCATGAGTCAATTTGAATGCCCAGTCTTATGTCTTGCGGGTAATCACGATGAGCTGGAGTCGTTGGAGCAGTTTGCGGTAAATCAACAAATCAGTACCGCTAAGCAATTTCAATCAGTCCATTGGCAGATCTTATTAGCTCATAGCCAAGTTAAAGGCGAAGTTTATGGCCGCATTGATGATAAAGAAATGCAATGGCTTGCAGATGAGCTGTCCAGCAATCCCAAGCCTGCGATAGTTTTTACTCATCATCATCCTGTTTACAGTAATGCCGAATGGATTGATGTTTTAGGGATTAAAAACTGCGAAGACTTTACGCAGATGTTGTCTCAGCATCAAAATGTCAAGGCTTGCGGTTTTGGTCATGTGCACCAAGCACTTGATATTACAAAAGATTCTGTCCAATATTTATCGGTTCCTTCCACCTGTATACAATTTAAGCCTGACTCCAAAGAGTTTGCTGTGAGCAATGAAAAACCAGGCTATCGAGTCTACTTATGTCAGCCTGATGGGCAAATTAAGACCCAAGTGTATCGACTGGAAGCCTATGAGTTGACTTTGGATAAAACTGCGACTGGTTATTAGTTAAACAGTTCGCTCTTCGTTCGTCCGTTCCCCTGATATTTTACTTGCCTAAAGTGATCGAGCTTTATAGGATAAGGTTCGATGAAAACTCAACATATAGAGTTTTCAGATAATAAAAATCCCAATACTTATTATTTTAATAATCAAAACTATATGTCGAATCAGCAATACAATGCAGAAGCCATTGAGGTATTAAGTGGCTTAGAGCCTGTCAAAAAACGCCCTGGAATGTACACGGACACCAGCCGTCCGAATCATCTGGCACAAGAAGTTATCGATAACAGTGTGGATGAAGCCTTAGCTGGTCATGCGCGCACAGTGCAAGTGATACTGCATAAAGACGATGCGTTAGAAGTGATTGATGATGGTCGTGGTATGCCGGTGGATATTCACCCTGAAGAAGGCATTCCTGGGGTTGAGCTGATCCTAACCAAGTTGCATGCAGGGGGTAAATTCTCCAATAAAAACTACCAGTTTTCAGGTGGTCTGCATGGCGTGGGTATTTCAGTGGTTAACGCACTTTCTAAGCGAGTTGAGGTTTCGGTTAAGCGTGATGGCAAGCAATACACCATGGCATTTGAAGACGGTTTTAAGAAAACCGATCTTGAGGTCATTGGCGAAGTGGGCAAGCGTAATACAGGAACCTCGGTAAAATTCTGGCCTGATCCGCAATATTTTGATTCGGATAAATTCTCCGTTTCGCGTTTATTGCACCTGTTAAAAGCCAAAGCCATTTTATGCCCTGGCTTGAAAGTTATTTTTGATAATAAGAAGAAAAATGAAAAAGAAGAGTGGCTATATGAAGATGGCTTAACCGCTTATTTATTAGAATCAGCTGGCGGTTTTGAAAAACTGCCTGATGAGCCCTTTGTGGGCTCGATGCAAGGCGAAACTGAAGCAGTCGATTGGGCTTTTATGTGGATGCCAGAAGGCGGCGACTGTCTAGCGGAAAGCTACGTTAATTTAATTCCTACTGCACTTGGCGGTACTCACGTTAATGGGCTTCGAAATGGCGTAATAGATGCCATGCGTGAGTTTTGTGAGTTCCGAAACTTGTTGCCGCGCGGAGTAAAGTTAACCGCTGATGATATGTGGGAACGTATTTCTTACGTTTTATCCGTCAAGCTCGATGATCCGCAATTCTCAGGACAAACCAAAGAGCGCCTGTCTTCGCGTCAGTGCTCAACTTTTGTTGCTGGAGTGGTCAAAGATGCCTTTAGTTTATGGTTAAACCAGAATCCCACCATTGGTGACTTGCTGGCTGAAAGAGCCATTGCCAATGCGCATAAGCGGATGCGTGCGGGTAAGAAGGTTGCGCGTAAAAAAATCACCCAAGGACCAGCACTACCTGGCAAGTTAGCCGACTGTGTGGGACAAGATGCGATGGCTTCCGAGCTATTTTTGGTGGAGGGTGATTCTGCGGGCGGCTCGGCGAAACAAGCGCGGGATAAAGAGTATCAAGCGATTATGCCTTTGCGCGGAAAAATCTTAAACACTTGGGAAGTGGATTCGACGCAAATTTTAGCGTCACAAGAAGTACACGATATTTCTGTAGCGATTGGGCTTGATCCCAATTCCGATGATTTAAGCAAATTACGTTATGGCAAAATTTGTATCTTGGCCGATGCTGACTCAGACGGTTTACACATTGCGACCTTGCTTTGCGCCTTATTTTTAAGACATTTCAGACCATTAGTAAGAGCTGGGCACGTTTATGTGGCGATGCCACCGCTATATCGTATTGATATTGGCAAGGAAGTTTATTATGCGCTGGATGAAGATGAAAAAGAGGGCGTTTTAGATTTAATTAAAGCCGAGAAAAAACGTGGCAAAGTGCAAATTCAACGCTTTAAAGGCTTGGGTGAGATGAACCCAAAACAATTGCGCGAAACTACCATGGCTAAAGAAACTCGCCGTTTGGTGCAGCTGACCATCGGCGGTGGTGATAATTCCGAACAAGTCATGGATATGTTGCTATCTAAAAAACGTGCCAGTGATCGCAAAAGTTGGTTAGAAGAAAAAGGCAACCATGCCGACCTTTAAGCTGACCTTTGAACGATAGATTGTAAGAGATTGATTTTAAGAGATTAGTTGATGACTGAAGAACTCAATTACGAAGGTATCGAACAAAAAACCTTAGCCGAGTTTACCGAACAGGCCTATTTGAATTACTCCATGTATGTGATCATGGACCGTGCTTTGCCGCATATTGGCGATGGTTTAAAGCCGGTGCAAAGACGTATCGTTTATGCCATGAGTGAGCTGGGTTTAAAAGCGACTGCTAAGTATAAAAAATCCGCCAGAACCGTGGGTGATGTATTGGGTAAGTTCCATCCACATGGTGATTCTGCTTGTTATGAAGCTATGGTGTTAATGGCGCAGCCGTTTTCCTATCGCTATCCGCTGGTGGACGGCCAAGGCAACTGGGGCGCACCCGATGATCCAAAGTCTTTTGCGGCGATGCGTTATACCGA
>JABXIW010000102.1 GCA_013372875.1 Gammaproteobacteria bacterium
AGCCGTTTTGATCTTCTCGCTAGAGATGCCGGCGGAACAGTTGATGATGCGTATGTTGGCATCCTTGTCTCGCGTAGACCAAACCAAGATCCGTACGGGTCAGTTGGATGATGAAGACTGGGCACGTATTTCTTCTACCATGGGTATCCTGATGCAGAAGAAAAATATGTACATCGATGACAGTTCAGGCTTAACGCCAACCGAAGTGCGTTCACGTGCCCGTCGTGTTGCTCGTGAGCACGGAGGTCTGTCAATGATCATGGTCGACTACCTTCAGTTGATGCGCGTACCTTCGCTAACCGATAACCGTACTCTTGAGATTGCCGAGATTTCTCGCTCGCTTAAAGCACTGGCGAAAGAGTTGAACGTGCCTGTCGTTGCACTATCGCAGCTAAACCGTTCCCTAGAGCAACGTGCGGATAAACGACCTGTTAACTCGGACTTGCGTGAATCGGGTTCCATCGAGCAGGATGCCGACTTGATCATGTTCATCTACCGTGATGAGGTCTATCACCCAGATAGCCCATACAAAGGCACGGCGGAAATAATTATCGGTAAACAACGTAACGGTCCTATTGGCTCGGTGCGTTTAACATTCCAAGGACAACACTCGCGCTTTGATAATTACGCGGGTCCAGCATTCGATATTGATGATGAGTAATGCTATGAGCTACATGAAAGCCGCAAAAGCATGCATTGACTTGTCTGCGTTGCAGCACAACTTGCAGCGTGTGAAAGCGCAAGCACCAGAAAGTAAAGTGATGGCGGTAGTGAAAGCCAACGGTTATGGCCATGGTCTACGTCATGTGGCGAAACATGCTAACCATGCCGATGCCTTTGGTGTGGCTCGCATTGAAGAAGCGTTGCAACTGCGCGCTTGTGGTGTGGTAAAGCCGATTCTCTTACTTGAAGGTTTTTACTCGCCGGGCGATCTGCCTGTGTTAGTGACGAACAACATCCAAACCGTGGTGCACTGTGAAGAGCAACTTATCGCGTTGGAACAGGCGGATTTAGAAACGCCAGTGGTCGTTTGGTTGAAGATCGACAGTGGTATGCATCGTTTGGGTGTTCGCCCTGAGCAGTATGATGAATTCATTTCTCGCTTAAAAACGTGCCCGAATGTGGCGAAACCATTGCGATACATGAGCCATTTTGGTTGTGCGGATGAGCTTGATAGCAGCATCACGCCGCAACAAATTGAGCTGTTTATGTCATTAACCTCGGGCTGTCAGGGCGAGCGCTCGCTAGCGGCATCTGCGGGTTTATTGGCATGGCCTCAAAGCCAATTAGAGTGGGTTCGTCCGGGCATTATTATGTACGGCGTATCACCATTTAGCGACAAAACGGCTCAAGATTTGGGTTACCAACCAGTGATGACGTTGAAGTCTCATCTTATTGCGGTTCGTGAAGTCAAGAAAGGTGAAAGCGTGGGGTACGGTGGTATCTGGATAAGTGAACGCGACACAAAAGTCGGCGTTATCGCAGTGGGCTATGGCGATGGCTACCCAAGAAGTGCACCCAATGGTACACCGGTGTGGGTGAATGGGCGTACAGTACCGATTGCGGGTCGAGTATCAATGGATATGCTGACGGTAGATTTAGGTCCTGATGCTACAGATAAGGTCAGTGACGAAGCGATTCTTTGGGGTAAAGAATTACCTGTCGAAGAGGTTGCGAATCACATTGGTACGATAGCTTATGAGTTGGTGACCAAATTGACGCCTCGCGTCGAAATGGAATATACCAAGTAATCCATGAATAAACGAATCACCTCAATGCTGGCACTTTCTGCCAGCATTTTTTTGTCTTCTCCGGCGCTAAGTTCAGAGAAAGACTCAGCCTTTGTCCCGTTCTATTTCAGTACCGATACGTTGGGCAGTACCGTTGGAGTCGCAGGGGTTGCTAAAGGGGTTGGTCAGCCTCAAGCTGCACTATTTGGTATGGGGCTGTATTCGGAGAAAGACAGCTATATTGGTTTCCTCTCTGCATTTAATTATGCGCTCTCTCCCAATGTGCTGTTCAGTACTCAGATGTACCAAGCTCGTTTTAATGACAGTCCCTATTACTTAGGTGAGCAAGGCGATAACAACTCGTCGTTTGAATCTCAGACGATCACAAACAGTGATGAGCAAAAGTATAAGTTCGAATTCAAATACCTGTTGCCGTGGGGCGCGGTGAAAGATCATGGTTTGAAAGGCGCGTTTCTACCCAGCCGCGACGTTCGCAATGCATCGCCTTTGGCGTCGGGCGTTAGCTCTATCCTGCTGACGCCTTTTTATTCTTCACGAGCGTTGGATGTATACAATGATAAGAAAGAGCAAGCTTACGGTTTTACATTGGGTTTTGATTGGGACAACCGCGATAGCGCACGTAACACGACCCGAGGCTCGCATACCTCTTTGAATTTGACGACGGGCGCAGAAAGTTGGCAATCAGAGGAGCTGTGGCTAAAGTGGGAATTCCAAAATAGCCAATATTACTCGCTGGGGCCTCTTGGTGATTGGTTTGATCAACAAGTGCTGGCCTTGGATTTTTATACAGCCGACACTCCAACTTGG
Organism: Gammaproteobacteria bacterium; assembly: GCA_013372875.1. Next base: position 2,559 of record JABXIW010000102.1, read on the forward strand.
AATCAATGTGATGGTGTTGTTTGTAGTCGTCCGCCAGAGCAAGAACAAGTTCGCTTGGGTGGGTTGTACCGTTTGAGAGGCTATACCGCGGGTCGTTACCATGGACGCTCTGCGATTCACTATTCTGCCGAATATCGGGTATTACCAGACTGGCAGCCTCTGGACGACATTCCCATTATCAATTACTACGATATGCCTTGGTGGCAATGGGTTGCGTTTGTTGAGGTGGGGCGAGTTGCCGATGAATACGATTTAAAAACACCCATGAAGACATGAAATGGAGCGTCGGTGGCGCGGTTCGTTTCCAAGTTGAAGGTGTTGTGGTTCGCGCTGAAGTTGCCAAGGGTGCAGACGAAGGGACGTTCCGGGTGATGATCAATCAACCCTTCTAAGCAAGATGACAAAAACAAAGGCTAATCTTACGGTTAGCCTTTTTTTACCTCTCTTACTCGCCATTGATGGTTGCAATGATGCGTCGGCTGCCGCCAAAGTCTCGGTGCTCACCCAAGTAAATACCTTGCCATGTTCCTAATGCTAATCGACCATTTTGGATTGGTATCGTCACACTACTGCCAAGCAGCGATGCTTTAATATGTGCTGGCATGTCGTCATCACCTTCATAGGTGTGTTGATAATAAGGAGCTCTCTCCGGCACGAACTTGTTGAAATGCGCTTCCATGTCCATGCGCACAGTTGGGTCTGCATTCTCATTTAAGGTCAGACTGGCGGAGGTATGCTGAATAAATAGATGTAACAAACCTACTGAAAGCTCGTGTATTTGCGGTAATTGTTGTTCAATTTCATCAGTAATTAGATGAAAACCGCGACTTCTCGCTTTTAATTGCAGTGTTTTTTGTGCCCACATACGTGTTCCTTTGGAAATTTATAAATTGGCGTCTATCCTATTCCAATTAGAGCCTGTCATAAGTAAATGATATGATTCTTGCCATCATAAATGAATTGTTCAAATTCAGGGCAGGGAACGTGACCTAACTCAAGGTGAGTGTAAAAGCACTCGGTCATAATTGGCACCTGAAAAAAAATTACAAAGACTTGTTTTGTGG
>JABXIW010000364.1 GCA_013372875.1 Gammaproteobacteria bacterium
AGTGTTATATGTCTTTACGTATATTAGCAGCAACCTTGGCACTGGCAGGATTGAGCTTCGGCGCACAAGCCAGTGCCGAGTGTGAAGTTTCTATTGATGCTAACGATATGATGCAGTTTTCGACCAAAACATTGAGTGTTCCAGCAACTTGTAAGGAAGTAACGCTAACGCTCAACCACACCGGTAAAATGCCAGCGCAATCTATGGGGCACAACGTTGTCATCGCAGATACAGCCAACATCCAAGCGGTAGGCACTGACGGCATGTCTGCTGGCGCAGATAACAGTTACGTGAAGCCAGACGACGAGCGAGTTTACGCTCACACGAAAGTCGTTGGTGGCGGTGAAAGCACCAGCATTACATTCAGCACGGAAAAAATGACGGCTGGCGGTGATTACTCATTCTTCTGCTCATTCCCTGGTCACTGGGCGATCATGCAGGGTAAATTTGAGTTCAAATAATCGTTGAGTTCAATTTGAGAGTGACTAAAGGGAAGCGCGTGCTTCCCTTTTTACTAGGCGAATCCGGTCATGCTCTCTCATCCGATAAGTCTTGTCTCGGCATCGGTCTGGCCAGATAAAAACCTTGTACTTTGTCGACGCCACATTGCGCGACGAACTCGTATTCTGCTTGAGTTTCTACGCCCTCGGCTACGACTTCGCAGTTGGCAATGTGCCCGAGTTTAGCCACGATTCGGTATAACTCGCGCCCCTTTTCGCCTGTGGCATCAAGCAGTAATGAACGGTCAAGCTTGATCTTATCAAACGGATATTTGAGCAAATGCGGAAACGAAGCATAACCCGTTCCGAAATCATCCATTGCGATGCGAATACCACACGCTTGCAGCGCGATCATCGTATTGGTCAACGACACTTTATCGTTTAGCACCGCCTCTTCGGTTATCTCGATTTCTAACCAATCTGGGGACACGCCATAGTGCTCAAGTCGCCCTTGTAAGTGCTGAACAAAATCCGCTTGTTCGATCGTCGAAACCGAAATATTGATCGCAACTCGACGTGACGGCGATAACGACATTGTTTTCATGTCCGACAGCACTTTTTCGATGACCAACTTATCAAGTAGCGGCATGGCATCAAGCATTTGGAAGTCACTGATGAACGTTGGAGGGCACAGTTTTCCCTCTTTGTCGATATAACGAATCAGCGCTTCATAGGAGAACACTTTCTCATCATGAGTCGATTGTAGCTTTTGATAAAACATCACCAGCTCCCCTTCTCGCAGAATTGAAGTCAAACGCTTCTGAGCTGATGATTTGTTGATAATGTATATGTTTGAATCTTTCACGCTATTAAGCAGAGACTTAAACAGCGATTGTTCAATACCATTCAAAGCATTGTTCAGCCCGAATTGACTCGCGTGTTTACCAGCATAAGCAAGATAAAAAGGTCGATAGATCAATACCCCTGCCGCGATCACTATCAGTTGAAGTATTGTGCCTTGAATATGATTTCCCATTGCGACATATCCACTGATTAACGGCGGCGTCATCCAATTCACGATCTTCTCGACAGGATCAATCATACCCGACGCAATGCTCGCATAAGTGATCACGAAGCTCACCAAAGGCACCAGCACAAATGGGATGATGAGAATAGGGTTAAAGATGATCGGCAAACCAAACAGCAACACTTCATTAATGTTGAACATCACCAATGGCGCAGCCGCCAACGCCAACATGATGTGGTTGCGCTCTCTGGCAAAAATCAGGATACATAGAAGCAAACAGACGCTGTTTCCCGAGCCGCCCATAGACAAAAAGGCGTCGTAAAAACCTTGGCTGATAACGTTAAGCGACGCTTCGCCAGCTTGCCAAGCAGCCATGTTGGCTTCGGTCGCAGCGTATATCTGCTGCTTGATGGCAAACAACATGTTGTGAGCATTGATGCCCGTCGCCCCTAGCAACCCCAAAACGGTTTGATAGATTAAACCGCCTTCAAGCGTTAAAGGATCGACGCCGATACTGCGCACTGCGCCACTAAACCACACCATGATCGCCGCAGTAACGTGAGACAGGCTTACCGCGACAAGAACAAATACAAAAAAGTGCAAAACGTCTTTAAACAGCCGAGAAGTAAAGTCCAGTGCTTGGGGTTCAAGCAATTGAATTCTCAAATGTTTGCAGTACAAATACGACATCATGGCGCTGATCAGCGCCAACAGAGAGTTATTGGGCAACGTATACGTCGCGGATAAGCTTTCATTTTCTATCGACACCAAATAGAACATGATCAGCGAATAAATGATAAGCACCACGCTCGATACATTGGCTTTGTGCGACAAATAATATGCAGCAACCACGCAAAATGCCGTGGGATATAGGTTGATCAAAATGTCGGAAAGGTGGAAAAGCAGTAAGGAAACATCCCCCAAGCCCGCCACTCGAAATGCGTGACCAAGTAGAATAGCCAGCGCGTTGGATAATGTCAGTGGGAGAAGCAGTAACGCGATTGAAGCTAAGTCTGTTAAGTAAGATTTAGACCCAGCTCGCCATTGCTCTGCGATTACAGCCAGACGCTGAAAAGGGGCAAAGAAGAGTTCGCGGCGAGTTTGCATGGAGAGTTCTTTTGTAAAGTAGTTATCTTCAACTGCAGAAAATGCAGCCGTTAATACAACAGCCGAAACTCAGGCAAACATTGTTGATGGGTAATGTCGTTTTTCGTATTAAGGTCAAACAATGGGTACTAAATGCCAATAACAGCACGGAAAAGTTGCCAACTTAATTTAGCGACTATACATCGCTCGATCCAATGAGATTATTGACCTTCACGACAAACAAAAGGCATACATAACTTATGGTTATTACAGAAATTACCACTTACTCATAAAGCTCATTTGTTCCTCTTTTTATATAACTTTCGATGAACAACTTAGTAATAATGCTAAGCACAAGCAAGCAGCAAAGCATGCCATCCACATGCTTTGCCGCCGCATCGGTTTCATCATCCTATTGCCAGTTTAGTGCTCGCGTAACGCGCTTTTTTCTTTCTAGGACTGGCTAAGAAGTACGCCAAAGTAAGGGGGCCTAATCGTCCCATAAACATCATGAAGATGATCACTAACTCACCCGGTTCGGACAAACTGCCCGTTAAGCCTCGCGATAACCCAACCGTACCTAGCGCCGAGACCGCTTCGAACATAATGTCTAACATAGACGCTTTCTCTGTCAGTAACAGCGTGAAGATGGCAAACCAAGTCACACCCACCGAGATCAGAGTCAGCGCCAATGCCTTGCTGATGGTCTCTTTGGGAATCTCGCGTTGAAAGGCATAGGTTGCTTCATCACGACGCAAATAGCTGTAAGTTGCCAAGACTAACACCATAAATGTCACAACTTTAATACCACTTGCAGTGCTCAGTGATCCACCGCCGATAAACATCAACACCAGAATGATCGCCGTTGTGGCATCTTCCAACTGATCGATAGCTAAAGTGTTGAACCCTGCCGTTCTTGGCGTCATCGCTTGAAACCACGATGCCCACCATTTCCCTGCTTCGCTCAACGGTGCAAGCGTGTTGGGGTTGTCATATTCAATCAGGTAAATCGCGATAAGTGCCACCACGTTAATGATCATCGTGCCTAGGATCATCATTCGACTGTAAACGGTGAGTCGGTGCCAACGGCGATTGCGTTTTAAGTCAATCCAAACCGAGAAGCCTAAACCACCAATAATGAACAAACTGGTAATGATGAAGTTAACGACCGGGTCGTCCACGTAAGGCATTAAGCTATCGGCACTCAACGCAAAACCTGCATTGTTAAACGCACTGATGGTGTAGAAGAAACCATGGAACAAACTGGTTTTCCAGCCCAGCTCTTCACTCCAATAAACGCTCAAAATAGTGAAACCAATAAGTTCAACGAGCAGAGCGAACATCAATACAGATTTAGCAGTGGCAATGAGTGTCGACGAGTCAGTTTGGTTGAACGCCTCTCTCGCGACGACTCGCTCCAAAAAGCCTATTTTTCCGCCCAGAGCCAGCAAAGTCACGATGGCAAACGTCATTAAACCTAGGCCACCACATTGAATCAGGAAAGCGATAACCACTTGCCCAAAAGGCGTAAACGCCGTACCCGTGTCTACCACAACTAATCCCGTCACCGTAATGGCCGATGTCGCAGTAAACAGGCTTTGAATCCAAGTGATGGGCTCTGTGGTGGCAATCGGCAGTTTGAGTAAAACTGTGCCGAGCATGATCAAGCACGCAAAACTGAGGCTAAGTATCAATGGCGGTGCGCCCAACAATTTTTTACCCGCTTTAGGTTTTCGCTCGATTGGGATAATAGAGGGATGCCACAAAACCATGTTACACCAACCTCGGAGCGACGTATTTCAGCTCAGCACGACTACCACAAAGCAACAGCGTGTCGAACTCATTAAGCACAAACTCATCATTGATATTGGTGTAGACGGCTTCTTCGCGCTTCACCAAGATAGGCTGAATGTTGTAACTGCCTCGGCTGATCAACTTAGAAAGCGGCGTATCGTGCAGATTGGATTTAACGTGGATTTCCACCACATACAAACCATGCCCCATTTCCAAATAGTTGTTCACCATCGGATAGTTGAGTGCCTGCGCGACTCTTACGCCCATGTCCTCTTCCGGATGAATAATGCGTTGTACACCCAGCTTAGACACGATGGTGTGGTGTGCTTTGGTGCTCGCTTTGACCCAAATGGATTTCACGCCTAAATTTTTCAGCGCCAGCGTACACAACAAACTGGCTTGCATGTCTTCGCCAATCGCCACCAACACCACATCACTGTTCGCTAACGCTAACTCTCTGAGTGCATCTTCGTCTGTTGCGTCACATATGACCGCTTGCGTTAACTCTTCGACGTATTTTTCGACGATTTTCGGGTCGCTATCCACCCCCGTTACGGTGTGTCCAAGATGAATAAGTTCTAAGCTGGCGGCAACGCCAAATCGCCCTAAACCAATTACTGTAAAGTGAGCCATATCAATACCTAACTGTGTTTTATGTATAGAAAATGCTAATGCGTTAAGGGCTAGACTGATTTTCCGTCGCGGAAAATAGGCAACACGAATCCTGTTCGAGTGCCGATAACCAGCACTAAACCTTGGCATTAACGTTGATTAAATTTGGAATTTAGTAGTGCTTGGACGTCTCAAGCACTAAACGATAACCCAGCCCCGGCTCGGTTTTTAATAGCCGCTGTTCGTCAGCACTATCGTTCAGTTTTTTGCGTAGTTGACTCACTAACACGCGTAAGTAGTGAGTATCTTCGATATGACTTTTTCCCCAAATTACCGATAGCAAATGAGTTTGCTCAATGAGTTTTCCCGGCTTGAGAATCAACTGTTCAATGAAAGAAAACTCTTTCTTGGTGAGTGGAATTTCCCTCTGATCCAACCAAAATTGGTGAGTACTTTTGATGATTTTGACTCGGCCAGCCACCAGCTCATCAGCGATCGATTGCTCATCCACCAAATCTCGAACCAGCACTTTGATGCGCGCGATGAGCTCTTTTACGCCAAAAGGCTTGCTCAAGTAATCATTCGCGCCCGCTTCTAAAAGGCGGATTTTTTCCTCTTCTTGATCGCGAGCTGTCAGCACTAGCACTGGCGTTTTATATGTCTGACGAAGCGTCGTGAGAAACTCCGTCCCATCGCCGTCGGGCAAGCCTAAATCTAGCAGAATTACGTGCGGAGAATGCGCTTCGAAACACGCTTTGGCTTCTGCAATGGTACTCGCGCCAATGTAATCAAACCCTTCAGCAGACAGCGAAATTCGAATAAAGGTATGAATGCGAGGCTCATCGTCCACGACTAAAACTTTGTAACTCACGTCTGCTCTGCTCCTTGATTGAGTGGAAGTCGAATGCGGATCAGCGTCCCTTCTGATACTGGCATAGATTGGATCTCTCCTTGGTGTGCGGTGATGATGCCTTTGGCAACCGCGAGTCCCATTCCGGTGCCTGAATCGGCCGATTTGTTGTTCGCGCCGGAATAGAAAAGGCTGAATATTTTTTCCGCATCTTCAGCTTTGATGCCAATCCCCATGTCCCGAACATCAATCACGCACGACGAACCCTGCTTAGAAAGAGAAACCTCAACAGGTTCATTCTCTGGTGAAAATCGCATGGCATTATCCAACACATTAAAAAACGCTTGTTCGATGAGCGAACGACTTACTGATAAATAACCAACGGAATCATCCATATTCATGGACACTTTCTCGGTGTAATTCGGCAAACGAGAAACCGCATCCCGCACAATATTCGCAATAGGCTCATCTTTTCTGGTAATTTTTAATGTGCCATGTTGGAGCTTAGTCGCCTGTAAGAGGTTCTCTATATATTGATGCAAGCGGTTGCTTTCTGAAGTCGCACTGTCGAGCAATTCTTTGCGCTCTAAGTCATTGAGCTTGGGCATGTACTCGTTGAGTGTGGTCAGTGTTCCAATAATGGTTGCCAGCGGCGTGCGTAGGTCGTGGGACACCGATAGCAGGATGCTGTTTTGCAGCTTGGTTTGTTTTAACTCGCCCTGCTGGCGACGATAGAGATCCGCAAAGGTGCTGGTGATAAATGCCACCACCATAAACACGACTAGATTAAAAATGTCTTCCGGACGAAACATCTGCAAAGAATAACGAGGCGTCGTGAAAAAGAAGTTGAAGCTCAGCGCTTCGATCACCGCCGCCGCATAAGCGAATCGCGAGTTGCATTGAAACGCCACCACCACGACTGCTAACTGCAAAATCAGCAGGACGGCAGCCGTAGAGTCAAACAGTTGGTCTAACAGCCATGAGGCCACAACCGCGCCAACAATCACGATGGCAGAAAAGAGAAATGTGTTATCTCGCCAATGAGCAAACATAAAGTACATCAACCAAAATTCGATGCAGAAACTTTAGCAAAAGCCCATTCGGAGTTCGCGTAAAAAAAGCGTAAAAAATTCAATAACGACAGACAGTTATAAACATAACCATCACTAAGTTGGTCTAACTCAATGAATAATCACAAGTTAACGTTACCCATTGACGCCACCCACTCGGTATAAACGACAGACACAAAAAAGAGGAGCATTTGCTCCTCTTTCGTTTAGTCTCATTTAGATGCTGCAGTTTATCAGCATCTTACTCAGACAAAAAACCGCCGGTTTGATGTTTCCACAACTGAGCGTAAACGCCACCCAATTGCAGCAGCTCGTGATGAGAGCCTTGCTCAATGATTTTGCCGTCATCCATTACAATCAAACGATCCATCGCGGCAATCGTTGATAAACGGTGAGCAATCGCGATCACTGTTTTTCCTTCCATCAGAACTTCAAGGTTTTCTTGAATTGCCGATTCCACTTCTGAGTCAAGTGCAGACGTAGCTTCATCCATGATCAAAATTGGCGCGTTTTTCAACAACACGCGAGCAATCGCCACACGTTGACGCTGACCGCCAGACAACTTCACGCCGCGCTCACCCACTTCAACGTCGTAGCCGGCATTGCCTTGTTCATCTTTCAACGTTTGGATGAAGTCATGCGCGTGCGCTTTTTCAGCGGCGTTAATCACAGCCTCCATTGAAGCGCTTGGATCACCGTAAAGAATGTTCTCTTTAATTGAGCGATGCAGCAAAGAAGTGTCCTGCGTGATCATACCGATATGTTGACGCAGCGACTCTTGTTCGACTTGCGAAATGTCCTGCCCATCAATACAAATCTTACCCGTATTCACATCGTAAAAACGCAGCAACAGGTTAACCAACGTGGATTTACCTGCCCCAGAGCGACCGACAATACCGACTTTTTCGCCCGGTTTGATGGTCAGGTTCAAGTTCTCAAATACCGCCTTTTCGTCACTGTAGTTAAAACCTACGTTGTCGAAACAGATCTCACCTTGCGAGATTTGCAGGGGCTTGGCATTTGGCACGTCTTTCACTTCAACGTCGTTTGAGATCGTATTGATGCCGTCCACTACCGTGCCAATGTTTTCAAACAGCGCGCTAACTTCCCACATGATCCACTTCGACATACCTTGCACACGCAACGCAATACTGATGGCAATCGCAATGGCACCAATCGTCACGGCTTCGTCTAACCAGAGGTAAACGGAGATAGCACTGATAGACAGAAGCAATAAATAGTTGATGGCATCGACACTGAACAGCAAACAAGTCACCATGCGCATTTGGCGGTAAACCGTCACCAAAAACTGCTTCATGCTGCTTTCTGCGTATTCCAACTCTCGTTGCGAGTGCGCGAACAATTTCACGGTAGAAATGTTGGTGTAAGAATCCACAATGCGTCCGGTCATGACCGAGCGAGCGTCCGCTTGAGCTGTCGCAACCTGCTTCATTCGTGGGATAAAGTAGAACTGGATCAGAACATAAATGCCTAACCAGACTACAATCGGCAGCATCAACAAGCCATCCGCCTCGCCCATCATCCAAATCATCGACAGAAAATAAACGCTGATGTAAACCAGTACATCCACCAGCTTCATCACTGTTTCTCGTACCGCCAACGCGCTTTGCATCACTTTGGTCGCGACTCGGCCTGCAAAGTCTCGTTGGAAAAAGCCAACCGCTTGTTTCAGCAAGTAACGATGTATCAACCAACGGATAGACATCGGGTAGTTACCCAATAACGTTTGGTGCATCACCATCGAGTGCACAAAGCCTAAACACGGCATCACAACGACAACAAGCAACACCATCATCATCATGCGATCGCCTTGATCCGCCCAGAATGTTGCACGGTCTTGGTTGGCAAGAATATCCACCAATTCGCCCATGTAACGTAAGAGCGTCACTTCCGTCACCGCAATCAATGCACTGAATATCGCCATGACAAGTAAAGGGGCTTCAAAGCCACGAGTGTAAAAGCGACAGAAGCCAAAAAGCGTCTTCGGTGGCTTTTCGGTTTCCATCTGGGGAAAGGGTTGGGTCAGTTTTTCAAACCAATTAAACATAACAACTACTTTGGTTACCGCGAATAAATTTGCGGACGTTTTACTATCTTTTGATACGAAAGTCAGTAAAATACCGAAACAAAAGTTCAAATGATAATAATTACAATTAAGCTTCTTGTTAAATATAATTGTCGGGAATGTATTTATGACGAAAAATAACTTACTGACCGTTGCGATCCGTAAAGCAATGGTTTGTGCGATTGCGCCTACAGTAGCAGTGGTTGCGCTTTCGGCGAACGCACAAGATGACGTTACCGCAATGGAAACCATCACCGTCACAGCACAAGCGTTAAAAGTAGAAACACCAGCGGCAGAAACACCACGCAGCGTTTCTATTATCTCTGAAGACGAACTTCGCGTTCGTGCACCGCAAAAATTGGACGAAGCATTACGCTACACATCTGGCGTAACCGCTCAGCCTTATGGCGCCGACAACGACACCGATTGGTTCAAAGTTCGCGGTTTTGATGCTGCGACTTACCTAAACGGCAACCGCCTATTCCGCGACGGTTACTACACATGGTTGGTCGAACCTTACGGTCTAGAAAGTGTGGAAGTAGTTAAAGGCCCATCAGCTATTCTGTTTGGTGAATCGGCACCAGGCGGTATCGTGAATGCAGTACAGAAAAAGCCAACGTTTACGCCTCAAGGCGAAGTAAAAGTCGAAGTGGGCAACAACCAACACCAGTCTGTGGGTTTTGACATTGCTGATGAAGCAAACGACGATGGCACAATCCGCTACCGTTTGGTTGGCCTGATGACAAGCCAAGATGGCGAACTGGACGGCACCAACAACGAGCGTTTTTATCTAGCGCCAAGCGTCGAGTTCGACATTTCTGACCGTACAATGCTGACCGTTTTGGCTACTTACCTTCGTGATGACGGTGTACCAACCAACCCATTCTTCCCAGCAGCGGGCACTTTGATTGGTTCTAACTTTGGCAAAATCGATCCTTCGACTAACCTTGGTCAGCCAAACTACGATAAATACGAACGCACGCAGTTTTCTCTAGGTTACTTGCTAGAGCACGACATCAATGACACGTGGTCATTCTCGCAAAACCTCAACTACGGTTCGAATGAGTTGTACTTGCGCAGCTCTTACGCGTTCTCAAACAACGATCCAGCGAAAGAAGAATTAACGCAAGGCATCGTATTTCGTGACGGCAAAAACCAGAGCATCACGTTCGATAACAATGCTGTCGGCAACTGGATGACAGATAACGCAGAACACACTGTGCTCGTCGGTATGGATCTGCAATTCCACAAAACCGATGGCGACGAACAGGACAACTACGCGTTTGGCACCATCAACCCGTGGAACCCAGTTTACGGCAACTTCAATCCACTTGATCCTTCAAAGAACGTGAAACGTGAGATTGAGAAATCTCAAGCAAGTGTCTACTCGCAATACCAATTGAAACTGCATGAACAATGGATTGGTAACGTGGGTGCTCGTTACGACTGGGTGAAAACAGAAAACTCTGGCAAAGGCGCAGGCGTTGATCAAAACGAATCTCGTGATGATGGTCAGTTGTCTCTCAGCGCGGGTGTGATGTTCCTTGCAAACAATGGTTTGTCACCTTACGCAAACTACTCTCAGTCGTTTGAAGTGATCAGCACCATTGATGCGGCAACCAATGAACTTTACAAACCGCTAGAAGGCGAGCAAGTAGAAGTGGGTGTGAAGTATGAGCCAAGCTTTATGGATGGCTTTATCAACCTAGCATGGTTCGACATTACGCAAAAGAACGCGTTGGTGACCAACCCATCAACATGGATCGCGACACAGACCGGTGAAGTGACTTCTCAAGGTATTGAGCTTGAAAGCACGGCGCAGCTAACCGACGATCTAAAACTGATGGCAAGCTACACCTACACCAAAGCGAAAACAGACGAAAGCTTTGGCAAAGGCAAAAAACAAGCTGCGCTTATTCCTGAACACCAAGCTTCGGCATGGGTAGACTACAGCGCGTACAGCCTAATTCCAGGCCTAAACATCGGTACTGGTGTTCGTTATGTGGGCGAATCTAAAGATAACCCTAAGAGCTCGAACCTAAACGTTCCTTCAGTGACTCTTTGGGATGCGTCGGTCACTTACGACATCACTTCACAGTGGCAAGCACAGCTAAACGTGAACAACATTCTGGATAAAGAATTTGTATCAGGTTGCGATTACTGGTGTTACTACGGCCAGTCTCGCTCTGTCATGCTAAACGCAAACTACCGCTGGTAATTGAACTTTCGACTCCCCTCTCTTGAGGGGAGTTTTCTCCTGAGAGCCATCCATGTTTCAACTGTCTAATATTGAGATCGTTCGAGGTGGACGTCAGATCCTCGGCATCGACCAACTTAACATCCCAACGAATGAACTGACTGTCGTTTTGGGCCATAACGGTTCAGGCAAATCGACACTGGTGAACCTGCTTTCTGGTCAAATGTCACCAGATAAAGGCACGGTAGCATTAAACGACACTTCCCTTTCATCACTCAAAACCAAAGAGCTGGCAAAGCAGATAGCCTATTTGCCACAAAAGCTGCCCTCCTCGGCTGGTTTAACGGTAGAAGAGCTAGTGCGCTTAGGCCGCTTTCCGTGGCGTGGCGCACTTGGTCGTTGGAAACCTGAAGACAAACAGATTATCGCTGAAGCCATGGCTCGCACTGGCGTTGCTCCGTTTGCTCAAGCATTAGCGGACGATTTATCGGGCGGTGAGCGCCAACGCGCTTGGGTGTCGATGCTGTTGGCTCAACAATCACCGATTTTGATCCTAGATGAACCGACCTCCGCGCTCGATGTTCACCATCAATTTCAACTGATGGCGCTACTGGCAGAGCTGAATCGAACCGAGAACGTAGGCATTATCGTGATCCTGCATGATTTGAACTTAGCATTGCGCTATGCAACCCACATAGTTGCGCTCAAAAAAGGTCAAATTGCCTTTGAAGGCAACGCCGAAATGCTGCTTGATGAAGCGCGTTTGTCTGCACTTTACGAATCACCAATTAAGCTCATTGACCATCCAACGCCCGCGGAAACACTTGCTAGCCAGAAGGTGGCGGTGGTATGTGCATGATGGTTCGATTTCTCAAACAACTAAGCTGCACGACTCTACTTTTCACAGTGATGATTGCACGAGCGAACGCAGACATTACCGTTCATGATGCGTACGGAGCGGTGACTTTTGAGCAAGTGCCGCAACGCGTCGTGGTTCTCAACTGGGACATTTTGGAGCAAGTGCTCGCGTTGGACATCGAGCCTATTGCGGCGCCTAACTTGCCGGGTTACCGCCAGTGGGTAGTGAATCCTTACGCACCAGAATCCATTGAGGATATCGGCACTCGCGCCGAACCTAATTTGGAAAAGATCGCGAGCTTAAAACCCGATGTGATCCTAGTGGCTTCTCCCCAGCAAGATTTGATTCCCCTGCTCAGACAAATCGCGCCAGTGGTGTATTTGCCGAATTTTTCGCAAAACGAAGCCGCGGCTCAAACCGCAATCAAGCATTTTCGTACGCTAGCTGTGCTGTTTGATAAACAAGAGTTAGCGGAACAAAAACTGGCAAAACTCAATAACTCATTCAAACAACTGCGTGACAAAATTCGTCAGCATTATTCTGCCCCATTAGACGTGTTGGTGATGCGCTTCTCGACACCCAATTCTGTTCTGCTATCAACGGAAAATTCGACCACTGACTATGTGGTTGAGCAGCTTGGGTTAACCAACCCTATCCAAGTCTCTGCGCGCGCTTGGGGCATCAAACAAGATCGCATCAACCGCTTACAAAACCTTGAACAAAGCTACGTACTTTACGTGCAGCCTTTCCCACAAGAGAGCAAGTTGAACAGCTCACCACTTTGGCAAGCGATGCCATTCGTGAAAAAACAGCGCGTAAATTCGGTAAGAGCGGTGTGGGCCTACGGCGGCGCGATGTCTTTGCAATACATGGCAGAAGCCATTACCGACAGCTTAATTGAACTGGCACCAAAACAATGAGAACGAAACCGTACATTGGCTATGCCGCGCTGATTGCGTTGCTTAGCCTATTGAGCTTACAAATTGATACGAGCTTGTCGTTGAGTGAACAATGGCAGTTGTTCACTCAACCAGAAAGCGCCAGCGAATTTCGTGATGTTTTCTTTATGCAGTCTCAGTTACCTCGATTGAGCATCACATTATTGGTTGGTGCAATGCTCGGGCTGACTGGCAGTTTGATGCAGCAGTTAACGCAAAACAACCTCACCTCACCGCTGACCTTGGGCACCTCTTCCGGTGCTTGGCTTGCGCTGGTCATCGTTAACATTTGGTTTGTTGACTGGGTGGCCGACTATTCCGCTTTCGCTGCAATGGCAGGTGCTTTGGTCGCGTTTGGTTTGATCATTTCGATCGCTGGTGTGCGCAATATGACGGGGTTACCCTTAGTGGTCTCCGGTATGGTCATCAACATTTTGCTTGGCTCCATCGCGACAGCTCTAATTATTCTCAATGCACAGTTTGCTCAAAACATCTTTATGTGGGGAGCGGGCGACCTTTCACAATACAGTTGGGATTGGTTTGAATGGTTGCTGCCACGTTCTACTGTCGCAATCGTCATTTTGATTGTCGCACCACGCATTCTGACCCTAATGAAACTGGGACAAGAAGGCGCAGCAGCCCGAGGCTTAGCGGTATTACCCGCGTTTGGGGCGTTAATGGTAATGGGTATTTGGCTAGTATCAGCCTCAATCACTGCGGTTGGTATCATCAGTTTTATCGGCTTGTTAACACCAAACATCGCCCGCGCAATGGGAGCGAGAACGCCACGCGATGAACTCATCAGTAGCATGTTGCTTGGCGCTGCGTTGCTGCTTATCACCGATTCTGCGGCGATTTATCTCAGTTTGTTGTTAGAAGAAACCATCCCAAGCGGTGTGGCGGCGGCGGCCATTGGTGCACCTGCTTTGATCTGGTTTACTCGCAAGAAACTGACAGCTACGGATCAGCTGAACTTGTCGATGAGCCAAGGAAAAACGGCTCTATCGAACGCAGCAGTTTGGGGCATTGCAGTAATGGGGATCATCGGCATTCTGGCGTACTCATTTGTTACGCACGGCATTAGTGGTATTGAGTTTGCGATTCCTGGCGAGTTCCAATGGCAACTGCGGTGGCCACGCATGATCAGCGCGATTTCAGTAGGTGTTGCCCTTTCCATTGCAGGGATCATTTTGCAGCGCATCGTTTACAACCCACTCGCGAGCCCAGACATTCTCGGTGTGTCATCCGGCGCAACCTTTGCCATCATCATCACTGGTGTGATGGTTGGCTCTGTACTCGCCGCATTTAACTGGGGCGTCGCTTTTCTGGGCAGTCTGACCGTATTGATTCTGCTGCTCATTATCGGGAAACGCAGCCACTTTAACCCTTCTAATTTTGTACTCTCAGGTATTGCCCTTAGCGCCCTATTACAAGCTCTCGTGCAGTTTGCGTTGGCGCAAGGCTCGGGGGAAAGTTACAAAATTTTGCTCTGGCTCACGGGCTCAACGTATCGCGTCACCAGCACAAGTGCATTGGTGTTACTTATCTCCGTGTTGGTGCTTTTAGCGATTGTATTTGCGTTGTCACGTTGGCTAACACTGATTTCTATTGGTCGAGCGTTTTCTAACGCGCGCGGGCTGAATCCATCATCTGCGAACACGATTTTGCTTGTTATCGTTGCTCTGCTGTGTGCCTTTTCAACGGCGACGGTCGGCCCCGTTTCCTTTGTTGGTTTGGTCGCACCACACATGGCGATGATGCTAGGAGCAAGAAAGGTCAAAGAACAATTATTCGTTGGCAGTTTGATTGGTGCAACGCTTATGGTTTGGGCGGATTGGTTAGGGCAAATCGCCATTTACCCAAGCCAAATTGCAGCTGGTACGTTAGTCGCGATTATCGGTAGTACCTACTTCTTGTTCCTGATGCTCAAAAGCAAGTTCCGATAGCTTGGCGTAAAGATAAGCGAAAAAAGAAACCCGCTCTTTGGGAGTTTACTCCGAAGCAGCGGGTTTCTTTTTAATGCGAGTTAGTTGAATGCAGCGTCGTTCGATTCATCATTCGAAGCAGGAAAACGCTGCTCGTAAAGCTCCATAAAGTCCTGACGAATCAAATGTTCTAAATGGTTCGCCTTATCTGTCGGGCAGAAGATCATCACATGCACAATCTGCTCACCATTAATATGACTTGAAATGTGGATGTGCGGCTCTGCGCCCGGCAGATCAACGCCAGCATGCTTCTCGATCATGGCATTGTAACGATGTGCAACATCACTAAAGTAACTGCAATGCTCATCAATTTTGTCCGTTAACGGTGTCAGTAGCGGATACAAGTTGACGAAGTCTTTCACCACAATCGTGAAATTATGGTAAACATAACGCTTCATGAAGTTGAGGTTTTTAACCGGATAGGTGAAAAACATACTATTAGGCAACGTCGCGGTTTTACCCGTGTAATGGTATTGCCCGTGATGCAAATCGATCTCTTGAATCACGGTCGCCATCATGTTGTGTTCGATCACCTCGCCACACAACTTCCCCACTTCAATCCAATCACCCACTCGAAACGAGCGCGAACTCGCACGTTGAATCGAGCCTGTAAAACACAAAATGATCTCTTTCGATGCCACCACAATAGCGACCGCAATCGCTGTAACACTGAGCGCAAACTCACTGATTTCTGATTGCCAGAGAATAAACAGGATCAGCAATGTGAAGGCAAACGTACCGTTTTTGGTTCTCGACATCCAACTGCGTTGATCTTCGGTTAAAAAGGCATGATCACCGCGAATCATCGACAAAATTGAACGACGTACCAACCACATAAAAAACAAAATTAATGTGGTAAACAGCATTTTGTGCGTGAGAAGAAAATCGACGACCAACTGCACTTTCTCCATTAC
>JABXIW010000465.1 GCA_013372875.1 Gammaproteobacteria bacterium
CGATTAGCGGAATATAAGGACTATGAACGCATTGCTCAACTGCATGCGGACAGTTGGAAACGTCACTACCGAGGCATTTTAACGAACACTTACCTGGACAGCGAAGCCATCGACGACAAATTGTTGATTTGGCAGACTCGCTTAACCAATCCTCCATTTAACCAACATATCGTTCTTGCAGAAGAGGGGGGCTTGTTACTCGGCTTTGTCTGTGTCTTCGGCAATCATGACTTTGAGCGCGGTACATTCATTGACGCTCTGCATGTTGATGATAGCTATCGTGGTCGTGGTATCGGCAAACAACTCTTGCTTGCCGTTGCAGAGTGGCAACAGCAATACTTCAAAGATTCAGGATTGTATCTAGAAGTAGTCTCGCAAAACACATCAGCGATTTCGTTCTATCAACATATTGGTGGACAAGAATGCCAAGAGCGTACGTGGCATGCTCCGTGCGGAACAGAAGTAATGGAAAAAGTGTTCCGTTGGTCTAACGCGCAAGCGCTGGTAAGTGGCATTGAGGAAAACGTCATCTATTCATAACGCTTTCTAAGCGAAAGAACGGAGACGATAAGAGCAGCACTGACGCTGCTCTTTTTTGTTTGCGGGATAGTTAACAATCTGGCGAGTTAAAAAGACAGGCCCATTTCCTTTAACTCACTTTCACATTGGCTCGCGTTTTCAAACTGAATAGCAGCCATGCCCACCTGTTTAGCCCCTTCGACGTTGTAAGGCATATCATCCAGAAAAACGGTTTCTGATGGGTTTAAGTCGTAGCGGGAGAGAAGCGCTTGATAAATTTCCGGTTGAGGTTTTAAAAGTTCGACTTCGGCAGACACAATCGCGCCATCAAAAAGTGGCCAAAAATTGTACGTTGATTTTAAGTGTTCGACAATTTCTACAACATTATCAGTTAGTGCGTAGACACCGTAACCCGCTTGTTTCACCTTTTGTAAAAGCTCAACACTGCCGAACAGTTGAATCTGAGTCTGTTTTACGTAGTAGAAGAAACAGCAACATTCTTCAGCCGTTAAGTCGAGTTCTTGTTGGTAACGGTGTATTGCTTCTTCTTCGCTGATCAAACCTTTGTTGAGGTCTAGCCAAATCTTGTTTGAGAACAGTTTTTTCGCCATTTGTTCTGCATCTACGGAGTGACCAAATGTTAAGCGTACAATCTCTGGTGGTGACCAACGAACAAGTACATTGCCGACATCGAAAACAACATTTTTAATTTGAGAGCTTTCCATAGAACACCTTTGATTTGTGAGTTGGGCAGAGTAATCAAACGAAGATGAGTGAGAACAACATTCGCGTTGCCCTCGCATAAGTTGATTCTACTTGAATCACAATAAAATAATATGCAATTGAACTCGTTACCAAAAAATTCGTGAAATCAAGCTGAACTTAGATAAAAGACTGAATTTAAAGACAAGCATCGCGAATAAATTGACGGATTTCGCGCTGCTTATATTTGGCAAGTAATATATAATTACAAAACAACGTGATTATAAAAAAGATAGCAAGTCACAACTTTGAACGTCAGGCGGAGTAGACAAATTAGATAGTATGGATTCGATACGTAAGGTATATGAGTACGCAGAGCCCAATTTAACATTAGTTGGTTGGATGGGATTTATTGGCTTCCCGCTCTACTACTTCGTTTGGGACTTCATGTTCCCGCAATCCTATGAAAACTTGCCGCTACGTTTGTTCTGTTCCGCACTGTTTTTTGGCATCATTTTTCGTAACCGTTTGTCGTCATCCTGGCGAAAGTACGTGCATGTCTATTATCAAATAACGATTACGACCTGTTTACCTTTCTTCTTTTTTTATATGTTGCTCATGAATGATTGGTCCAATGTTTGGGTGATGTCATTCATGTCGGCGATTTTCCTGCATATTTTGTTGGTTCATGTCACAAGGGTCATGTTTGCTCAGACGTTCGCTGGTATTGGTCTAGCGACGTTTTTTGCGTGGATAGCGAAAGGCTTTCATCTCGATATCACAATGGATTGGACGCATGTGCCGATATTTTTGTTTATTTATGTGTTTGGCAACATGTTCTATTTCCGAAATCAGGTCGAGCATGAAGCAAAAGTATCGCTCGCTAAGTCGTTTGGCGCTGGTATTGCTCATGAAATGCGTAATCCACTCAGTGGCTTATGTACGTCGATAGATGTTATTCAGTCTGTCTTGCCTAACAAAAAGGCGATGGGCGAAAAAGATCAGTATGTCATGAGTGGTGAAGACGTAACCTTGCTCCGTGAAGTGAGCGAAGATGCGATGAACATTATTCATTCAGGCAACGAGACAATCGATTTATTGCTCACATCGATTGATGAAAACCGCGTATCTCGCTCTTCCTTCAAAAGATATTCTGCTCAATCGGTGGTTGAAAAAGCCATTGAGAGTTTCAGTTATAAACGTTCGACAGACAGGTTCGCGATCTCATTCGATGCAAGAAGTGAGTTTGATTTTTTGGGTAGCGATACATTGTTAAAGTACGTCATGTATAACTTGTTTAAGAACGCATTTCATCATCGCAGCTCAGATGAGTTTCATATTCATGTGAGTATGCAAAGTAATGACACGGTCAACCAAATTGTAGTGACGGACAACGGATCAGGTATCGCGCCTGATGTGATTCGACATATCTTTCAGGATTTCTATACCACAGGTAAATCGGGCAGTTATGGTCTTGGACTACCGTTCTGTAAGAAAGTCATGCGTTCATTTGGTGGTAATATTAAGTGCATTTCCCAGCCGGGAGAGTGGTCACAGTTTACGTTGACTTTTCCGCCTATCACATCAGATACGGTAACGGAAATTAAAGATGAGCTGGCCAAAATGAAATCGATTTTATTGGTCAGTAATCAAGACATTATCGTGCAAAAAATGGCAGATATTAGTCGCTTCATGGGATTTGATGTCACCGTTTTAGATGTAAAAAGCGTCTTTAAAAAGAAAGAATACGAG
>JABXIW010000175.1 GCA_013372875.1 Gammaproteobacteria bacterium
GTTAAGGCACTACTCGGTCATTACCGTCGTTACCCACTGCAAATTATTCTCGTCTGGTTAGGCTTAACGCTTGGTGTTTCGCTTCTCGTTGGTGTTACTTCTATCAACCAACATGCGAAGCAGAGTTACGAAACAGGTGAGAAGCTTTTCTCAAACCCACTTCCTTACCGAATTCGTACCAAACATTCTGCAAATAAAATTCCTCAAGGATTTTACATTCAGTTGCGCCGCGCTGGTTTCAATCAATGCGCGCCTTTTGACGTCCTTCATCTGGATGCCAAAACGGACATGAACTTGATGCTCGTTGGCATCGATCCTGTCGCAATGATCCCTCTTCAGCACGGCAAGTCACTTAATGAGATGCCTGTTCTCTCCTTGATGAAGCCGCCGTATCCGATCTTGATCAGTCAAGATTTGGCGTCTTACATGAACTGGCAAGACGGCGACTTTATTGAGTTGAATGACGGCAGCCGTCTTGGCCCTGTTCAAGTGGATCAAAACAAGCTCTTATCAGGTACACGTTTAGTTACCGACATTTCTTTATTAAGAATGTTGAAGCGAAGCTCGGGTCTTTCAGCGATTTCATGTGGCGAGATGCCAGAAGAAAAACTGATCGCATTAAAAAACATACTGCCAAATGGCATGACCTTGGTACGAAACACTCGTACTGAGCTTGAATCTTTGACCAAAGCATTCCACATGAACCTAACTGCGATGGGGATGTTGTCGTTTTTGGTTGGACTGTTCATCTTCTATCAAGCGATGTCATTGTCTTTTATTCAGCGTCAGCGATTAGTCGGCATTTTGCGTCAAACCGGTGTGAATGGAACCCAATTGGCGCAAGCGCTATTACTTGAGCTCTCGATACTCGTTTTGGTCGCTTGGGCTTGCGGTAACTTCTTTGGACTCATGTTGGCGAACGAGTTGATCCCTGCAGTATCTTCCAGTTTGAGCGATCTATATGACGCCAACGTTGGCCTTACTATCGGTTGGTCGTGGCAGTCGAGCTTATACAGTTTGATTATGTCGGCGATGGGCGCTCTGATTTCCTGTTTGTGGCCACTGATTCGATTGTTGAAATCGCAACCAATTCGTTTGTCTTCGCGTTTATCGTTAATGCGCTTTGCAGGAAGAGAGTTTTCTTGGCAAGCATTGGCGGCATGTGCTTTCTGTGTAGCCGCGGTTGCGGTTTACCAAGCACCTAAAACGCAAGAGACGGGTTTTGCCATTATCGCATTGATGTTGGTGAGTGTGGCTCTATTCATGCCATTTTTGATGTGGCACATGTTCCAAAGCTTCTCATACACGTTACGCTGGGTTCGTGTGCGTTGGTTCTTTGCTGATGCGGCGGCAAGTATGAGCTATCGTGGTGTCGCAACGATGGCGTTTATGTTAGCACTCGCTGCGAATATTGGTGTTGAGACCATGGTGGGTAGCTTTAGAGACACCACTGACAAATGGTTAAGCCAACGCTTGGCCGCAGATATCTATATTTATCCAACAAACAACTCGGCTGGGCGAATGAGCGCATGGTTACAAGATCAGCCAGAAGTTGAATCGGTTTGGTGGCGCTGGGAAAAAGATGTTCCTACCGAGCATGGCGCGTTGCAAGTGGTCAGCACAGGCCCTTCTGAAGGGGAGCTAGATTCGCTAACGGTTAAGCTGGGTGTTCCAAACTACTGGTATCAGCTGCATCAAACTAAGAGCTTGATGGTCAGTGAATCTATGGCTCTCAAACTGGATATTCGTCCGGGCGATTACATTGATCTGCAAGCGCCACTGGGTGAAGGTTGGCAAGTCGTGGGTGTGTACTACGATTATGGCAACCCATACAACCAAGTGATGATGTCACACCGAAACTGGCTTTATGCGTTTGCCGGAACGGGTAACGTAGGGTTAGGCGTATTGCTGAAAGACAGCGTGAATGGAGAAGGGTTGAAGAATCGTTTAGAAAATGTCTTCCGATTGCCACAAGACCGCGTATTCGATAACAGCAATATCTACAATCAAGCCATGAGAGTATTTGATCACACGTTCGCCATCGCTGGCACGCTAGGCAACATTACTCTTATCATTGCTGTATTTGGTCTTTTCTTTGCAACCCTAGCAGGAGAACTCTCTCGTCAAAGACACTTCTCGCTGCTGAGATGCATGGGTGTTTCTGGCAAAGAGTTGGTTGCCCTAGGGGGCTTGCAACTGTTCGCCTTTGGTGCCATTTCTGCGATTATAGCAGTACCGTTAGGATTGGCCTTGGCCCACCTAATTGTTGATATTATCATTAAACAATCTTTTGGTTGGTCACTCGAACTGCAAACCATTCCTTGGGAATATGCACAAACTATCGCTTGGGCAATGCTCGCGATTATGATCGCCGGGGCGTTACCCGTAATTCGAATGATTAAGAGTACGCCAATGAAGTCGTTGAGGGATGCGTTGTAGTGGAAAAACAAAACTCTAAAAAGCGCGTTTTTGCTTCGATGCTGATCGTTGTCGTTTTTGCCATGTTGACTGGAGCGACGTTGTATTCAACGTTTTGGCTAGAGCCTACTGCTACCCAAGAAAATGAAATCAATTCGGTACTGACGCGAGAAAATAAAACCATTTTTGAGCCCGTTTTACCGGACGAGCATGTCTCATTGCCTTCAGACTTTCGCTTCCATCCTGAATATCAACATGAATGGTGGAACTACTTTGCGAAGCTGCAAGATAAGCAAGGTCGCACTTACAACGTGCAGTGGAGCTATTTTCGCGTCGCCACCGATGAACGAGAAACCAGCGGTTGGCAAAACCCGCAACTGTACATTTCACATGTTGTCGTGAGCCATGGTTCGCATGTGTGGAAAGAACAGCGTGTTGCGCGCGGTGGTATTGGTCAAGCTGGCATGACAAACCGACCATTCCGTTTATGGATAGATAACTGGACTTGGCGCTCATTAGGCTCTACACCATTTCCAGGCAACCTCAATGTTACAGCGGACACATTCGGACTCGAACTGAATACCATGACAAGCGGGCCGTTTGTGGTAAATGGAGACAAAGGCTTTCAAGTTAAACATGCACTGCAATCTGTGGCGTCGTTTAGCTTTAGCGCACCGTTTCTTAATGTAAAAGGTACATTGAACTTAAATGGCCGCCTCATCCCCGTAACAGGCTCAGCCTGGACGCAAAAAGAATGGGGCAGTGGCTTAATCGGCCAAGGCCAACAAGGTTGGGATTGGTTTGTCTTTAACTTGGATGATGGACGTGCGTTAACGGTTAGTCGTTACCGTCATCACGGTCAGACGCCTCATATTTTTGGTACGCTATCGACCCGTTCGGGAAAAGTGGTCAATCTATCAGAGAAAGAGGTCTCGATTACGCCAATGCAGGTAACAAGCCTGTCGAATGGCAGACGTTTACCGTTGCAATGGATCATCAATGTACCTGAACACAAAATTAATTTGACGACTCGTATCATAAAATCCGATATGTGGTTGCCATTTGTTATTCCTTACTGGGAAGGCCCAATCTTGGCTTCTGGCTCCAACGAGGCGTGGGGCTTTATGCAGCTCACCGGCTACTAAAATCTATCGAAAGCCACTTAGCAAAGTGGCTTTTTTGTGTCTGAAGCACGTTAGTTCTGTCTAAAAAATCACAGACTTACCGTGAAGTGAGACATCATCTTATGCTACTTTAATAACGATCTTGGTTAATAACTGGATAGATAAGAGGAGGCGAGAAGGCTTACTTCGTCTCAATAGTTTGTTGAAAAATACGATGAGTAATGAAGATAACCTCGGAAAAATCGAAGTTTATACTCTGAACAAGCGATTATTCTAAAATTTTCTGCAGCTATACACTCTTATCATTCTTTGTTAATCGTTTATTAAGATAATAAATATAAGGACGAAACCATGAACGATGTCATCCGTGACTTTTTCAAAATGGAATCCGCAGGTGGTATTCTTCTCGTGATTGCAGCGGCAATTGCGATGACCATTGCAAACTCACCACTGGGCGAAACTTATCAATCTCTACTGCATACTTATGTATTTGGTATGTCTGTTTCTCACTGGATCAACGACGGCCTGATGGCTGTGTTCTTCCTACTTATTGGCCTTGAAGTAAAGCGCGAGCTGCTTGAAGGCGCGCTAAAATCGAAAGAAACTGCCATCTTCCCTGCAATTGCTGCGGTCGGTGGTATGTTGGCTCCGGCACTTATTTACGTTGCTTTTAATGCAAATGACCCTGAAGCGATCTCTGGTTGGGCAATTCCTGCGGCGACAGACATTGCATTTGCTCTGGGTATCATGGCATTACTTGGTAAGCGCGTACCAGTGAGCCTAAAAGTATTTTTGTTGGCTCTTGCGATCATTGACGACTTAGGTGTTGTAGTCATCATTGCTCTGTTCTACACCGGTGATCTTTCTTCAATGGCATTGCTTGTCGGCTTCGTCATGACAGGTGTACTGTTCATGTTGAACGCGAAAGAAGTCACCAAGCTAACACCGTACATGATTGTGGGTGCGATTCTGTGGTTTGCTGTACTTAAGTCTGGTGTGCACGCAACATTGGCAGGTGTAGTGATCGGTTTCGCGATTCCGCTGAAAGGAAAGCAGGGCGAACACTCTCCACTGAAACACATGGA
>JABXIW010000233.1 GCA_013372875.1 Gammaproteobacteria bacterium
AACTTCAGTGCAGGGCCAGCGGCTTTGCCAAAAGCTGTCATGCAGCAAGCACAACAGGAACTTATCGACTGGCAAGGTCTTGGTACTTCGGTAATGGAAATCAGTCACCGAAGTAAAGAGTTCATCAAAGTTGCACAAGAAGCAGAGCAAGATCTACGTGATTTGCTGAATATTCCAGATAACTACAAAGTACTGTTCTGCCAAGGTGGTGCTCGTGCTCAGTTTGCCGCTGTTCCGCTAAACTTACTTGGTGATGCAGAAACTGCAACCTACATCGATGGTGGCTACTGGGCTGAAAGTGCAGTCGAAGAGGCGAAGAAGTACTGCGAACCTGACGTATTTGATGCCAAAACAGAGATTGACGGTAAAGTCGCTGTTCTACCTGCAAGCGAATGGAAAATTGCCCCAGAAGCGGCTTATGTTCACTTTTGCCCAAATGAAACCATCGATGGCATCGAAATCAATGATCTTCCGATCACCGACAAACCAATTGTTGCTGATATGTCTTCGACAATTCTTTCTCGTGAAATCGACGTGTCGAAATACGGTGTGATTTACGCGGGCGCTCAGAAAAACATTGGCCCATCAGGTATTGCCATCGCGATCGTTCGTGACGATCTACTCGGCATGGCAAAACAAGTGCTGCCAAGTATTCTTGATTACAAAGTTCTTGCTGAAAAAGAATCAATGTTTAACACGCCACCAACGTTTGCTTGGTACTTGTCTGGCCTTGTTTTCAAATGGCTTAAAGCACAAGGCGGCGTTAAGAGCGTTGAAACAGTGAATCGCGAAAAAGCAAAATTGCTTTACGATTACATTGATCAGTCTGATTTCTACCGCAACGGCGTTCATCCTTCGAACCGTTCATTAATGAACGTTCCTTTCCAATTAGCGAAGCCTGAACTTGACGCGACTTTCCTTGAGCTTGCAGATGCAAAAGGACTAAAAGCGCTAAAAGGTCACCGTGTGGTGGGCGGTATGCGCGCATCGATTTACAATGCAATGCCGCTAGAAGGTGTGCAAGCGTTGGTCGATTTCATGAAAGAGTTCGAGCAAAACTACGCATAGAGCACAAATTTAATGAGTTAAAAGCGTCGCAATTGCGGCGCTTTTGTTTATGTGCGTAATCAATTGAATGGAAGATTCTAAAGAACGAATTGCAGGATAGAGGATATGAACAAGCTGAATGTGGAAGTGCTTAAAAAACAATTCCCACTTTTAGAGCAACTGATCAACCTAGATGAAGTTTGCTGGTTTAATCCCAACGTGACCTCGCTTGAAGAAGGTTTGCCACACGTCGGATTGAACGCAGAAGATATTCATTCCGCGAGTGCAAGGCTCAAGCGCTTTGCTCCTTATCTTATGAAAGCTTTTCCTGAAACCAAAGCCGCTTCTGGTCTCATTGAGTCGCCTGTAGTGGACATTACAAAGATGAAAGCGGCTTTGGAAACTCAGTACAACGTCCCAATATTCGGTCGCCTCATGCTCAAGCTTGATAGTCACTTACCAATATCCGGCTCGATAAAAGCCCGTGGTGGCATTTATGAAGTGTTAGTTCATGCAGAAAAACTGGCGATTGTCGCAGGGTTGTTAAGTGAGAGTGATGATTACAGCAAGCTGCTGAGTGGTGAGTTCCGACAATTTTTCCAACAATACAGCATCGCGGTTGGTTCAACGGGAAACCTAGGCATGTCGATAGGCATGATGAGTGCCAAGCTTGGTTTTTCAGTATCGGTTCATATGTCCGCCGATGCGAGAGAGTGGAAGAAAAACAAACTTCGATCGCACGGTGTCAACGTGGTTGAGTACGAGCAAGATTATGGTGTTGCGGTTGAGCAAGGTCGAAAACAGGCAGAGAGCGATCCCAACTGCTTTTTTATCGATGATGAAAACTCACAAACCTTGTTCCTAGGTTACTCGGTTGCAGGTGAACGCTTAAAACAACAATTTGATGATTTAGGTATTGTGGTTGATGAACGTCATCCACTGTTTGTGTATTTACCATGCGGTGTTGGTGGTGGGCCAGGTGGTGTTGCTTTTGGGCTAAAGGTGGCCTTTGGTGACCACGTGCATTGCATCTTCGCTGAGCCAACACATTCTCCTTGCATGTTGTTGGGAGTACATACGGGTTTGCATGATGAGATAGCGGTGCAAGATATTGGTATAGATAATCTCACCGCGGCAGATGGCTTGGCAGTTGGTCGTCCTTCTGGTTTTGTTGGGCGAGCCATGGAGCGGTTAATTGATGGTTACTACACCGTGACGGACGAATGTATGTATCAGCTTTTAGGTGAGCTGAGCGAACGAGAAGGCATCAATTTGGAGCCCTCTGCATTAGCCGGAATGATGGGCGCGGTGCATGTATCGAGTTCTCTACACTACCAGACTCGTTTACAGCTTACGGATGAACGTTTGAAAAATGCCACACACTTAGTTTGGGCGACCGGGGGAGGGATGGTGCCAGAAGCCGAAATGTCAGCTTACTTGGCGAAGTCTGGTCGTTAGAGCGTTCTTCAAATTTGTTGAGTTAGTCAATGAAAAAGCTCATCCGAAGATGAGCTTTTTTTAGTCTTACCTATAGAGATTGAAGCAACTGGTAATAACGACCGCGTTGAGCGAGTAGCGTTTGATGGTCGCCTTGCTCAATGATCTCGCCCTGTTCCATAAGGCAAATGTTGTCCATGTTCTCTAATTCGATGAGTCGGTGAGTGATGAACACAACCGTCTTGTTGGCAAAATACTCGTTGAAAAGCGCCATAATTTTTTGTTCGGTACGCTTGTCGAGGCCTTCGGTTGGCTCATCAAGAAGCAAGAGCGGTGCATCTCGTAGCAACGCTCGCGCAATACCAATACGACGTTTCTCGCCACCAGAAAGCTGACGACCGCCATCACCCAGCCAAGCATCAAGACCCGGCTCTTCAAGCAGAGCACCCAGTTCAACTTTCGTTAGGATATCCGCCAGTTGCTCATCAGTCGCATTTGGTGACGCCATTAACAAGTTGTCACGTAGTGTGCCGTTTAACACATCTACTCGTTGGCTCACTACGGTAATTGCTGAGCGCAGATCGGATTCACACCAATCTTTTAGTGAAGCGCCACCAATGCGAACCTCACCTTGGTTTACATTCCAGTAGCGACAAAGTAGTTGAATCAGAGTCGACTTGCCTGAACCCGTTTGACCAACAATTGCGGTTTTCGAGCCTAAAGGAAGTGAAAGCGAAAGGTCTTTCAGCACTTTCTGTTGTCCATCAGGGTATGCAAAATCAATGTTGATGAACTCGATATCCAGTGGCTTTTCTTCGCGTTTAGATTGCTCAGGGAAGACAACATCAGGCTCAGCGAGAATCACTTCGTTCAAGCGACGGGCAGAAGTCAGCGTTTGGCCAAGGTATTGGAACGCACCCGCAATAGGCATCAAAATTTCAAAACTTGCCATTGTTGCAAAAGCGAATAGGGCGATCCAAGGATCAGGTGCCCGACCACCAACGCCATCAGCAGCAAACCAAAGCATGACAACTAAAGTCAGGCCGTTCACCAACATCAGAAGTCCTGACGCCATACCAGTCAGATTAGCGTTGACAAACTGGTTTGAAAGCAGTTGTTTTTGCTTTTCAAGAATCAGGTTACGGTAGCGTTCTTCTGCACCAAAAATACTCAGCTCGCTATAGCCTTGTAGCCAATCGAGTGTCGCGACACGAAGCTGAGCTTTGTTATGCGTTAAGTGCTCACCATTGTTTTTGCCCAGTTTGTAAAAAAGCACTGGCCACACCAAAAGCATGATCGTAAGAATTGAGCCTAAAAGTAGCGCAAGATGCCAGTCAAAGAACGCTAAGACTGCGGTTAAACTCAGAATGCCAAAGATGCCAATAATGACTGGGCTGACAAGTCGCAGATAAACGTGATCCATTGCGTCCACATCGGCTACCAGACGGTTCAGCAGATCAGCATCGCGCATTGTTGACACTCGGCCTGGGATCAGCGGAGCAAGTTTCTTGAAGAAGAAGATGCGCAGGTCTGTCAGTAATTTAAATGTCGCATTATGGCTTACAACACGCTCCCCCCAACGGCCAGCTGTTCGTGCCATTGCGGCACCGCGCACGCCAGCACCTGGCAGCATGTAGTTGAAGGTTTCACGCGCAACGGTTAAACCAGCCACTGCTGCTGCGGAGATAAACCAACCAGACAGAGTGAGCAAGCCAACAGATGCAGCAAGTGTTAGGAACGCCAATAGCATACCCAGCGACAAACCGAACCAATGTTTTTTATACAGTTTTAGATAAGGGAG
>JABXIW010000392.1 GCA_013372875.1 Gammaproteobacteria bacterium
ACCATTTCTTCTTTCTTCAAATTCGCAAACGCAGGATGAAGACGACGGAAATCATCGAAGTTCTCAAACACGGCCTTCACGACGTTATACACCACCTCTTCAGGCACGGCCGTAGATGAAACAAACGTCGCACCAACACCGAATGTCATCACATCATTATCCGAGCCGCGATACATGCCGCCAGGCACGGTAGCAACGCGGTAAAAACTGTTGTCGGCGATAAGCTTATCCACTTTTGGGCCAGCGACTGTCACGATGTTACTGTCGCACGAAGTGGTTGCTTCTTTAATCGCACCACTTGGGTGACCAACGGTGTAAACCATTGCGTCGATTTTATTATCACAAAGTGCTTTCGATTGTTCTGCCGCTTTCAATTCCGAAACAAGTTTGAAGTCATCGTTGCTCCAACCATATTCCTTCATCAACACTTCCATAGTGCCTCGCTGACCAGAGCCAGGGTTACCAATGTTGACTCTTTTACCTTTTAAGTCATCAAACGTTTTGATATTTGAATCTTGACGAGCAACCACCGTAAACGGTTCTGGGTGAACAGAAAATACCGCGCGCAGCTCTTTAAACGGACCATTTTCAGCAAACTGGCTGGTGCCGTTATACGCGTGATATTGCCAATCTGATTGAGCAATACCCAAATCTAACTCGCCTGCGCGAATGGTGTTGATGTTGTATATCGAACCGCCCGTACTTTCGACCGAACAACGAATACCGTGCTCTGCTCGAGATTTATTTACCAAGCGGCAGATAGCCCCACCAGTGGGATAGTAAACACCTGTGACACCACCCGTACCTATGGTGACGAAAGTCTCTTCGGCGGCAACTGAATAGCCGGCGGTCAACGCTGCAAGTGACGCAGCTAGCGCGATGTGCTTAAACTTAAACATTGAACGTCCTTTTCCTTTGTTTATGACGGTGTAAGTATAGCAATCGTTAACAATTTGATAACTTTTGAGTTCTCATCCTTGAACTTTACTTCTCACGCCCTATTCGAGAATGATTTACAAAACCACATAATAATCTGATATATAAAGAGTATTTTTTATTCTATCCTTTTAAACACAAAAAAAAGCGTTGTATAAACAACGCTTTGTCAGTACTAAAATGAAACCGCAATTACACTGTCGGGATAGATGCGCGCCACGCTTGGTTCTGACTATCAGAGATAGAACGGAACAGCTCACGCAACTCTTTAAGCAACCCTTCTTGGAAGCCGATGTTCTCATCTGCTTTTTGCTTCGCTGCTTGAGCACGCGTCGCTTGCACTTCATCGTCCTTGCTGCGAGCTTGCGCTTTAGTTTGTTCAACGTTCGATGCTGAGTTTGCCATCTGTCCAAGAGCTTGAAGAATCGCATTCTTCGCTTGGTTTGAGCTCATCAGTTTATCGAACTTGCGACCGCCGCTAGTCAACTGAGCCGTGGTGTCTGCAATGCTGTCTTTCGCTACCGAATGTGCGCGTTTTACTTGATCTTGCTGAGTTTTTGACAAGTTACCGTTGTTCATCAACTCTTCTACTTGATCGAAGCCCGCCTTTTGCGTTTTCAGCACGTTGTTACTTGCCATCTCGGTCTTGATTTCTTTACCCGCTTTGAAAGAACCAAGCGCACCGATAATTGCTGTAGCACCCGCTAACACACCAGAAACAACCGCCATCGCGATCATCGCGCTAGCAGAGTTGTTCAGCTCTGCCGCTTGGCTTTGCAAACTCGCAACGTTGGCTTCAACCGCAATTTCACGTTGAAGCACTTGCTGTTCACGGCTTAGCTTCGACACTTGGTAAAGCAGCGTCAACAAAGACAGCGATTGAGAAACCGCGTCCGAAGGTGATTTGATCACTTCTTCACCGTTCAGCACTTTCGCGGTAGTGCTCATCAGTAGATCAATCGTTGGTGCAAGCTCACCCATCAGGTTCGCAACCACTTGTGCTTGATTACTGATCGCAGGAGCTTTCGGCCCATCTAATTGATAGCGACCTGCACCAGAAACGTTTGACTCACCGTTGCTTTTTACTGCACCCGCTTCCAATTTGGTCTCTGGTGTTTTTTCTGCTTTGGTTGTTTTGATAGTGTCGCCCAAACCATACAGTTCACCGCGACCCGTTCCACCAATTTTATCCAACATACTTCCGCTCCTTAAACCGTTGCAGGACGGCTTAACACCGTTTGCATGGTTTCACTTTTCGCCTGAATCATTTGCATGATGATGCTCATCAGCTCTTGGAAATCTTCCATCAACTTGCCAATTTCTTCTTTTAGCTTATCGATGACTGCCTGGCTCAACGTCATTTTGGCGCGGAGATCCGTGATATCGGCTTGTATTTCCGTGACGTTCGCATTGTTGGCAGCGTGAACGCTGTCCGTTGCGCCCTTACCTATGTTAACCGTAAGGTCAACCGTTTCAGCGCCGTAGCGAATCGCTTTGGCTGTGGTTGTCGCAGCTTTAGAACCCATGTCCGCAACTTTTGCCATATTGGCTGCAGCTTTAGTGGCAATATCTGTCACTTTCTGCGCAATTTTGCTGGCACTTTTCGCGGCAAGTTTCGCGATGCCACCAGCCGCCGCGCCACCAAAGGTCACGATTGCACCGATGACAGCGACAGCAATTTCTAATGCCATCACCACTTTGTTCAACACATCGACATTCACACCCGCTTCTTTTAGCGCGTCTTGAACGGCTGGTTCTTGCAGTGCCATGCTTACTGCACCCATGACACCACCGGCGATCATAAGTGCGCCAGCTGCCGCGCCAACGCCAGTGGCAACCATGATGGCACCTACCACAATGGAGACAACCGCGCTGATCCAACCAAAGATCTTCGCCGCTAAGCCCGATTTCTGAGCCTCTTTCGCAGCGGCTTCTGATTCCTTGATTTTCTCTTGGTTCTCTGCCATTTCTTGTTCATGTTTGGCTTTTGCGACTTTCACTTCCTGAATTTTCAGCTCGTTCTGAGCACTTTTCAGTTTGTCTGTAATCGCCGCAAGCTCCACTTCAAAATCGTCCGCAGAACCTGCGATGATTTTAACTGCGATCGAACCCGTCTGATCGGCAACAGCATGTAGCGCTTTTGCGATGGTATCGACGATCTTTTGCAGTTGAGCCATGGCTTTTAGCGTCAAGTCTGTCACTTTATCGCTCACGGCTGCATTTGGGGCATCTAGCTGAACTTTCACTCTTCCTGTGTTCAGAGTGTCAGCATCTCTACTCTTTACGTTTTCAACCGTTACAGAAGGCGTCGCAGTAGACGCCGTTTTCTGTACGTTTTCTAACGTAGTTTGGCCAGACTCAGGGATGTAAACCTGCGTCTGAGTGCGGTCAAGTGCAATAGAACTCATAGTCTAATTACTCCTTTTGTTTCTCACCGCTTCTAACATGATGCCTGCACGTTGATGCAAGTCTGCATATTGTGATTTACCGGCAGACATCTCCTTCGCGCTGTAAAACCCACTCTCTGCTTCCGTCAGTTGTTCCAATTTCAGGTGACATTCCGCAGAGTGAAAAGGTGGGCGTGGATCGTTAATGTCCACGAGCGCTGCGTAGCTGTAGGCATCAATCGCCTGCAGATACTCACCCAGTTCCTGACGAGCAGCACCAAGGCCAATGAAAAATCGCGCCTGATAATGATCCAGCATGCTAAGCAGTTGGAAAACTTTGGCGGCTTGTTCAATCTTTCCTGATTGGAAGAAGTTGTAGCCGACCGCATAAATGTGTTCGATGGTATCTGCCGATACATCGTGCAACATTTTCAGCGTGCCTCCCTCTTCCAGAAAAGACAGCAGCTCTTCTGCTTGCATTTGAGATGGATCGGTCGCGTTTGTTTTAGTCATGGTTGGTTATCCTTAAATGGCTCGTAGGATTTCTTGTAAAATACTGTGGTACTTTTGAACAAACTTGTTCATCGCTTCAACGGTCGAGTTGTATTGCGAGCTGATGTCGTTTAGCTCTGTCGTTTTGATTTGAACTTCGTCGTTGAGCAGTTTGGATTTGTCGCTGACCGAACTGGAAAAGTTGGACAGTTTCTTGGTTTTTTCTTCGTCTTTAAAACTCGCGCCGTCAGCTACCGTTACACCCTGTGTTTTCAGAAAATCAGTATGCGTGTTGATATTGTTATCTTTAATGTATTGATACTCTGGCGATTTTTTGAAATCTTCTTCTGAGTTGTAGCTAAAATCGCTCGCACTGAACTTGTTGCTTGCCGGAGTGTACGTACCTTCAACACTTTGCGTAGAGTGGATTTTCGACTGAACAACACCAAAGATTTTTAGTTGCACGGTTAAATCTTGCAGTGCTTCCTTTTGCTCGTTACGTTTTTCCAAGCGATTTACGCGACGCTCGTTTAATGCAAACAGCACTTGTTCATCAAAACGGTCACCAATACTGGACTCAACGACAGCCAACAAATCGCGAGCCGTCAAAGAGTGCTCTGCGCGAACCTCAAGATCCTTTTTCTCTTGCTCGGTGATGTTGAGTAGACGATCTTTCAACGCACCTAAGTTCTTGCGTAATGTTTCGTAACGTTCGATAAACGAGGCGCCTGTCGACTCACCCTTCAGCATTTTTTCAAACTGGAAACGGATGTCTCGTTCCGTATTGTTTTTTATCAGCTCAACCTGATCCGCAGAGATTTGCGTTTTTTGGATATCGGCAATCGCTTTATCGTTGTAAAAAGCATCGATTTCGGTGTGAATAAGACTTACTGCAAAATTCGCAAACAAGCTTGAAAGCGTCAAAGAATCCGAGTTTTTGATGATGGCATCTAACGCTTTTCGTAAATTTTCAGTCCCAGCGGTTTCACCGTAAGCCGCAGTAAACTGACCTTTCACTTGCGTCGCCATTTCGCTTAACGCTTCGCTAAGCTGCTGTTTAGAAATGCCTGGCGTCCACGTAATTCTTTTCGCTAATTGGTCCGCGTCATCTTTAGTTAAAGTGATACCAATCTGGTTAAAACCGTTCTGCAATTGCGTCGAGACGGTCGTAACAAAATTCGCTTCGGTTAGCAGAAAGTCAGATGCTTTGAGCTGGGCCAGATTCATCGATGGCAAATGAGCAAAAGCATTACGAAGGAACGAAGATCCGCTCTCACGAACCACGCTAGAACTCATTTGACGCGCCAAATCATCAACAAATGAGGCAATATCCCCAGTCGCTGATTTCAGCTCTTCAGCGCTTAACTTTGCAATCTGCTGCGCTTGCGTGCTTTCGGTTCCAAGCTGAAATTGAGTCACAAACTGAGTCGGTAATGACGAATCCACTTTGTCCGTAAGCTGGTCGGCAAACCAAGTTTGGAACTGACTTGCCAATGCATTGTTCATCTGCGTCGCAAGTTCGGCGGCGTCTACTTCACCGTTTGAACTCGCGCGTTGTAGCGACGTCATCCAAATAGATGCGCTTTCGCTGAGCGCAGCACCCGAAAATGCGCTGTTTTTCTCTTTCAGTTGAGTCAGCGTATCGACGTAAAGTGCGATGCTCTGTTCGTCTGTTTGACCTTTAATGGTTGGCAAATGCGCGATCAGTGAAGCAAGCTGCTGAGTTTCCGCATCACCTAAAATTGGGGTCAATTGCTCTGTTAGGCTTTGGCCAAACGTTGGCAGTGGCGTACTGCTTGCGGCGGCGGTTGCCGCTCCGGTTGCTGAGCCCGTTGTTGTCATATTCGTCATATCCAAACCTCTAGATCACCATACCGCGCATCATGGTTGGTCGCTTTCGTCTTTTACCCTGCACGCCTTGCAACTGATGCTGTTGCTGCCTGCGGCGCTGAACTTCTTCGATGAGTTCTTGCTCTGCGTGTTGCATTAACTTCGGCGAGGCGTTTAAACCGCCAAGCAGAACTTCTCCTGCTACGGGGCCAACACCGAGTCCTTCTAATAGCTCACTAAAAATGTCATTTCTTTCATCCGCATTTCGAATGGCTAACTCTGCATTTTCAATAGCTTGGGTAAAGGGTTGCTTCATATTGATTCCTATCTTAAAGCGTGTCTTCTCATTGGCGCTGTCAGTAACAGTCGAGAGTTTTTACATTTTCTCTTTTTCAGTGGGCGATAGTCTGCAAGCCGCAAAAAATACCAGTCGGCTTGTTGATCGTGGCTAGCGCCACAGGCGCGTAAGTAGAATTGA
The DNA here is from genome assembly GCA_013372875.1 of Gammaproteobacteria bacterium. Next base: position 6,124 of record JABXIW010000392.1, read on the forward strand.
GCCAAGCGTTGGCTACTCATGTTGCTACCACGCAACACATCAACATTACCGCGGATAACCCAATCAGAAGGAAAAAGAGGGATGGCGTGCTCAGCCAAAAGAAATAGGCAAGAAAAGGGGTTACTTAACCCCAAATTCGGACTCACACGTTTGAGGAGTACAATAATGATCTCCCCTTGTTCGACACGAAATACCAGCTCCATGCCATCAACTTCAATGCGATAACCAAGTTGAATCGCACTTTTTTGCCAAAAGTACGGCGTCACTTCGATCCCCGTTTGTTCAAACGATTGTACAAGTGCGGCGTTCATTACATCCCTACCCGTCCAAGTGGCTGAATGTTGATCTGCTGAGTGAGTTCTTGAAAAGACAGAACGGGCAAATCGTAATATTCGGATTCAATCAGCTTTCGAACATAACGACGCACATCCATAGAAACCACCAGAACAGGCTTGTTCGGCATACGGCTTAAATCGCCTACAGTCTGTTTTACGTCGCTAACAAATTGCTGCGTAACCGAAGGATCAAGCGCTAAGTAGCTGCCCGCCGAGGTTTGTCGAATACCGCTGCGAATCGTGTCTTCAAGGCTCTGGTCCAGAAGGTATGCCGGCAGCATGTTCTGACCGCTCGCGTACTTGTAACAGATGTAACGCTTTAAGCTTGAACGAATGTATTCCGTCAACTGAACAACATCCTTTTCCTTTTGTCCCCACTCGACCATGGCCTCCAAAATGACACGAAGGTTACGAATCGAAATGTCCTCAGACACCAAACGTTGCAAGATCTCCGTCATTTTTTGTAGCGGGACGATGCGCTGCGCCTCTTTCACCAACTCAGAATAACTGCCTTCCATTTGCTCAAGTAGGTAGCGAGTTTCTTGAATCCCAATAAAGTCTTGTGCGTACTCTTTCAATACGTGTGATAGATGGAACGTCAAAATACGGTCTGGTGTAAGGAAGCCGACATGGCTCGCAGTCAACTTCTCTTGATAGCTTTGTGCGACCCAAAGACTCGAGACTCCCGGGAGGAAGTCGTCATCTTGCTCAAAAGGCACGCCAAGCAATTCAATCTGGTCGCTTCCTTCTGTGACGAGCAATTTGTCTTTCTCAATGCGACCACGTGCAACGGGCACTTCTTGCAACTGAATCAAGTATTCGCCGTTTTTCATCCCGTCGTTAAAACGCAGGTGAATTCCCGGAAACGGTACGCCGAGATCGAGATACAACGCGCGTCTTACTCTGGCGAGTTCGTCGTTCAGTGCGACGGCTTCTAGGCTTTCTTGTAAGCTTGAATCCAGATCGATAAGCAGTGGCACTGTCATCGCGAACTCTTCTTGCTCGCCCAATTTGCCTTTGCTACCACGAGACGGCGTATGTTTACTGGGTTTCGCGGCAGGAGAACCCGCTCCCTGCGCGACAAAGCTCGGCAGATCGCTGCTTTCAGATTCGGTTTGTTTTTTCTGTTGATAGAAGAGGTAAAAACCGCCGCCACCGACCACCAAAGCCAGCACTAGGAATGTAATTTTCGGAAAACCAGGGATCAGAGCGAACAAGACCAGCAGCACACCACCAATCAGCAGTGCACGAGGCTGAGCCGTGACTTGCCCGCCAATGTCGGAGCCCAAGTCGGCCGAGTCTTCGTGGGAAACACGCGTAACGATAATACCAGCGGTGATCGCGATAAATAGCGCAGGAATCTGTGATACCAAGCCATCGCCTACGGTCAAAATCGCAAACAGCTCAAGCGCCTCTGACGCGCTCATGCCTTTTTGCGTGACGCCAATGGTGACGCCACCCAAGATGTTCACGATGATGATCACCAAGCCCGCAATGGAGTCGCCTTTTACAAACTTCATTGCGCCATCCATCGAGCCGTACATTTGACTCTCTTTCTCGATCAGAGAACGGCGATGACGCGCCTCGTGAACATCGATAACTCCAGCGCGCATATCACCGTCGATACTCATCTGTTTGCCCGGCATGGCGTCAAGAGAGAATCGAGCACTAACTTCAGCAACACGCTCCGAACCTTTGGTGATCACCATAAACTGTACAATAGTGATGATCAGGAAGACCACGATACCAACGACAAGGTTGCCGCCAACGACGAAGTTACCAAAGGTGTAAACGATTTGACCCGCATCGCCTTGAAGCAGGATCAAGCGTGTCGTGGTGATAGACAGCGACAAACGAAATAGCGTCGTTATCAACAATACTGCCGGAAACGCCGAAAACTCCAGTGGCGTGGTGATGTAAATCGCCAACATCAGCAGCACGACAGCAATACTCATGTTTGCGCCGATCAGCACATCCACTAGTGCAGTTGGCAAAGGCAAAATCATCATAAAGACGATCGCCAGCAACATCACTGCGAGCATGATGTCTTTGCGTTGTCCTACCTTGTTTAGAATATCGATCAACTTATTCATGAGATTCACTATGTAAAGATTGCAGGTAGCGTCGATGCGCTTGGCGTGCGCCCTCGACGTCATTTTGTTTCCAGCGCGCTTGGCTCAAGCAAAACCAAATTCCCGCCGCTTGCACAGACTGCGATTGCGACTTCAGTAAGCCTTCACATACCGCAACAGCACGGGTGTAACGGCCTGTTTGCAAACACGCGACCGCAAGCGTGTGTAACGCATCTTCGCGTTCTGGTTCGAGTTCTAACACGGCGTCTAGTATCGCGATGGCTTGATCGGGTTGTTGGTATTGAACTTGAAGCGCAGCGTGAACCAGCAGCAGTTCAATATCTTTGGTGCTTAGCATGTGGGTTAAACCTGAATAAGAAGATTGAGCGCCATGGTGAGGTAACGCTGGTCCAGTTGTGTGCTTTGTAGCGTTTCGGCGGCTTTAGCAAGGTTCGCTGAGCCTGATTCCTGTGCGAGTTGCTGAACACGAGCTAAAGTGTTGTCGAATTGCTGACGGTACTTTTCTGGACGAAGCAGTTCACAATGGTTCAGTTTTGGCTTCGCTAACGCCAACAAATATTGATCGGACGGTCTTAGGTCATACAGTTTTTCCAAATGAGTCGCGACGGCTTGCCCATCCGGCAGTAACTGAAATCGTTTGGGGAAATCCGTTTCGACTTCACCATGGGAAACGTGAGTAAAGGCTTCAATGCCGACATTTAACGTACTAACTCGAGTCATCAACTTGCCACTTCATCGTGAAGACGCACTAAAAGCGCAAACGCTTGTTCGAGTGTCGGCAGCGTCACTTCATCGCCTTCAATTTTGGCGGAAAACACCAAGGTTTCGTCGTCTAGCAAACCGGTTTTCATTTCAAATGGCCAACCCTGTTCGGCATGGCACAAACGCAGCGCATGCTGAATACGCTCGCTCGACTGATGCCACGACAACGCACGCGCCAATATAAGGAAAAGTCGATCATGATGTTTTTCTATGTGCAATGTGCCGCTTTGCTCAAAGCTCAGCTGCACACGTCCTGCGGTAGAAAAATCCACCGCATCTAAGCCCATTCCTCGGCAAAACTCATCGACTGATGCATCAATCCAACTCATCGTCCCACGCTTCCTCTTCTTCTAAATCAATGGCTTCGTCTAGCGCCTTTTGTGCGGCTTGTATTAGGTTTTGTCTCTGTTCGTCGTCAGCAAATACATCAACGGGGATGTGTCGTATCAACTTGTGCAGCTCTCGAAAAAAATCGATTTTCTGTTCTATTGCCACCAACTCCATTGATGTTGCGATCTTCCAAATCTCTTCACTGCTAACCCAACGTTGCTCGACCAGAGCAATTACGTCTGCCATCAAATCAGAAGCCTGATAAGCCATGACTCATCCTTTCTGGTTTGAACATTTGAAATAGCCGCCCTACCTGATCTTGCAAGGTGTTTAACGTTTTGAGTTTTTGCATGTCGGACATCAGCAGCTGCAATTTGACGGAGTCAATGTTGCTGCCTTGAACGCTAAGGTCGGCGCTCATGCCTTGCAGCATGAAGTCCACCGCAGTAGAGACTTCTTGCTCACCAAAACGCTCGACAACATCCTGATATGCAGAGCCAAGCCCTTGATAGCTGTGTACCGTATCGCGGTAAAAGCCGCGCAATTGGTGAAGAGAGCTGAACTCTTGCTCTTTGCTAAACTCATCAGCGAAATGAGAAACACGGATTTCGGTGTCGATTTGCGACCAAGAATCCGGGTTCTGCTCGATTTTCAAGATCGCTTGGTCAATCAGCGCCAATAAGTGTTTGCTTTCCGGATTGGCCGATAAGTATTTCTTCACCGCTTTTAGAGCTAAGTATTGGTGGCTTTTCTCTTCCGAAAACCCGTTCAAATACGCTTGAAGCTGAGCGATGGTCGAAATGTTGCCACCCGCCATTTTGGCCGCAAGATCTTTGATTTTTTGGTTTTTCTCTAGATCGGGCACCTTTCTGAGGTAATCAGAAACCAGCTCGTGTGCTTCGTTAACGCGAACGCCACCGTCTTTTATTTTGCGTTTGGTGAGATCTTTTTCTGCTTTTTCGGAGCCAAGTGATGTGAGCTCTTCCATCGCGTCAAAAAGCGATTGAGTGGCGTTGTGCACACGCACTGTCTCACCTCGATAACTGCCTTTTACGGCACTGTCCGCACGAGAGGATTCCAATCCATTTCGGACCGATGCATCAAACTTGGTGTTGGTTGCTATCTGACTATTGATAATGCTCATTCACTTGCACTCCTTTCGTACAATACAAGCGAATTATATGAAGTGCGTTTTTATCAGGCTGTCAAAATCAGACGTGTTTTTTTAGAGCGTTTTCAGTTTTCTAAAAACTCCCGACCAATATTCACTATAAATACCACCCCATCCTTTCTATTCTCCCAGCATCAATCATTGCGCATATTTTTTACATTGAACGATTTCTCATACATCACCGATATTCAGCAATCTGCGATCAAACAAACGCGTTTGATCCAAATTCGCGGACGCGTTACTCAAGTAACCGGCACCATCATCAAGGCTGTGGTGCCGGGCGTACGCGTTGGAGAGTTGTGTGAGCTGCGCAATCCCGACCAAACCTTATCGTTGTTGGCTGAAGTAGTCGGCTTTCAACAACATCACGCGCTACTTACCCCACTTGGCAACATGTTTGGCATTTCATCCAATACCGAGGTGAGCCCGATGGGGAAAATGCACGAAGTCGGTGTCGGCGATCACTTGCTGGGAAAAATCCTCGACGGACTGGGCCGCCCTTTCGATGGTGCACAAAGCCAAGAGCCAAGTGCTTGGTATCCCGTTTATCGTGATGCCCCGCCACCGATGCAGCGTAAATTGATCGAACAACCAATTTCGCTTGGCGTTCGCTCCATAGATGGTTTGCTCACTTGTGGTGAAGGCCAACGTATGGGCATTTTCGCTGCAGCTGGCGGCGGTAAAAGTACCTTGCTGGCGAAGCTGATTCGCTCTGCGGACGTAGACGTAACCGTTCTTGCTCTGATTGGCGAACGTGGGCGAGAAGTGCGAGAGTTCATCGAACACGACTTGGGCGAAGAAGGTATGGCGCGTTCAGTACTGGTCGTTGCGACATCCGACAGACCAGCCATGGAGCGCGCAAAAGCGGCGTTCGTTGCGACTTCAATCGCCGAATATTTCCGAGACCAAGGCAAGCGCGTTTTGCTGCTGATGGACTCCGTCACGCGTTTTGCTCGTGCCCAACGTGAAATTGGCCTTGCCGCTGGTGAACCACCAACTCGACGCGGTTATCCGCCTTCTGTTTTTGCCGCACTGCCAAAACTAATGGAGCGTGCCGGTCAATCGGACAAAGGCTCTATCACTGCCCTTTACACCGTATTGGTCGAAGGTGACGACATGACCGAGCCTGTGGCAGATGAAACGCGCTCCATTCTGGATGGGCACATTATCCTTTCGCGGAAATTGGCAGCGATGAACCACTACCCGGCCATCGATGTGCTCCGCTCTGCAAGTCGAGTGATGAACCAGATTGTCGAGCCGGATCATCAAGCTTCTGCCGCGCATCTGCGTGAAATGTTGGCGAAATATGAAGAAGTCGAGCTGCTTATCAAAATCGGCGAGTACCAACATGGCGCAGACCCGCGTGCCGATCTGGCAATCGCGCAAAGTGACGATATTCGCGCCTTTTTACGTCAAGGCACACATGAGCCAAGCGACCTTGAAGGTGCTATCGCTCAACTGAAAGGCATCGCAGGTCAATGATCGAACGATTATTAGAAATTAAGAAAATTCGTGCAGACCGCGCCGATAAAGCCGTTCAACGCCAAGAATACCGAGTTGCCAACGTGGCGGCAGAGCTGCAAAAAGCAGAACGCTCGGTAGCGGACTATCACGTTTGGCGTCAGGAAGAAGAAGAACGCCGCTTCGCGAAAGCCAAACAACAAACAGTGTTTCTTAAAGAGCTGGAAACGCTAAGACAAGAAATCGCCCTACTTAGAGAACGGGAAGCCGAGCTCAAGCAGCGCGTAGCAGAAATAAAAGTGACGTTAGAACAAGAGAGCACTCTGCTAAAACAAAAACAACAAGAGGCCCTTCAAGCCCATAAAACCAAAGAAAAATTCGTTCAGTTGCAACAACAAGAAATCGCGGAACAATCGCGCCAACAACAGTACCAAGAAGAACTCGAGCAAGAAGAGTTTCGCACTGTCGATATTATCTAAAGGTTCATCATGCGCATTAAACCAAGTACGGATACCCCAAGCACGCAGCCTCATTCACCACAATCTCCAATGCCGATTGACGATCATGCCATGCTTCAATCGCGTTTTGAGCGTGCGCTCAAGAAAAACCCAGACCAAACCAAACCACAGCCAAATGAAACCAACAATCAAGCGGCTTTAGAAGCTAAAAAACCGTTTACTGAAAATTACTCAGAGCGCTCTCTTACGTCACTGCATTCGACAGGTAGCAACCAGAGTAAGACTGCTGAAAAATCTGCTTTTGCTCAAAGTGGTGACGCCGTCACAGAAAATATAAACAACGAATCAGATACGTCGTCACCTATCGCTCTGAACACCCAAGACAAAACGCCAAGCGATATGGACGCACACATGAAATCTGACATTCGAATTCCTACTACCGGTGATAAAAAACTACCAATGGAGCCTTCGAATAAGCGTGAGAAAAACGCTGACGAGCAAGACGCATTTGAACGCTTAGTCGAAGATCATGATGATTCTAAAACCGAACTTGCGACTGCTAAAACAGCAGAGTTACACGAGTCGACACAGTCGCCGAAAGATACTAAGCACATTCCTACTGCGGGAACGAAGCCGGACACAATTGAAACGGTATCCGACACTTTAGCGTCAACATTAGCATCAACAACCGTTGCGCCTGCGACGTCTGCGTCACTCGCCTCTCATCCTGTCACTTCAGCTGTGCACAAAACTGCAACTAAAACTGAAGTAAACAAGCATGAGGGTGACTCATCACTTGGCTTTAATTCGCGCAATTTGAAAACACCACTCCCGAATGATGAACATCCCAAAGCGAGCAAGGCTGAGCGCACATTGCTAGATAAAGCCATGCTGGATTCAGAAAAAAGCAATGACAAGCCGACGCATCAACCAGTCACGACACCGATTACTCAAGGCGATGTGATTTTGAAAGGCATCTCGACTCCACAACCTACTCAACCAACTCGTGAAGTCAGCCAACTGATTCAGCAATTGGTAGATAAAGTGTACGTTGCCCTACCAACGGCATCGAATGAGAAAGAAGTACGATTGTTTCTAAGCGAGGGGCAACTCAAAGGTGGCGAAATCCACATCAAGTTAGATTCACAAGGTTATAGCGTGACGATTCGACAAGAGCATGCGCTTTCCATCATCAATCAACAAGCAAGGCAAGATCTGGCAGAACGTTTAAACCGCATGGGCTTTGAACAGCCGTTGCGCGTCTCGATCAGCGAGCAGACGTCGCAACACGGTCATACACAGCAAGATCAACAACAATCACGCCAACAACGTAGCGTTTATGAAGAATGGCAACCCGAGGCGGATCAATGAAATTAACCATCCCAAAAATCGATGCCGAGAGCATTGCGCTGACCAATCAGCTCTGCGCTAAACAATGCCACTTTCAAGGGCGTGACGAGCACAGCATCTCAATAACCGCATCGCAAAAACCGGAATTTTCTGGCTACCGCTTGACCACTCTGGTTGGTGGACAAACCATTCAAGTCGATTTTTGTTCCGCGCAACTGCAGCAATGGCTTCACTCAACTTTGAATGCGACAGCGTTTGAATCTCTCCCAAACTCGTTGCAGTTAGCTCTGCTCAGTACGCAGATTGAGCCTCATGCTGACGCGTTCAAACGCCTATTTGGTCAGTTACCGATTCTCAGCAAATTACAACCGCTGGAACAAAGCGAAACACAGCGCAATACCTTAATGCTGACGCTAAACAAACCGAGCGCATCACTTTGTTTGTGGGTAAGTGAAGGTCAAAGCGTTTTAGTTGATGCGCTGCCGCCATGCTCGTCGCAACTGACTCAGCATATTGCCCTTCCTGTCTGGCTAAGCCTTGGCAAAACGCACCTGGACTTAAATCAATTCCATTCGTTAGAGCTTGGAGACGTGATCTTTTTTGACCAATGCTACATCGCCCAGCAACAAGCGATTGTTCAGGTATCCAATAAGAATCTGTGGCGTTGTCAACTTGAAGACAACACCCTCTACATCATTGAGAAAGAAACCGATATGAATGACGTAAACACATCCGAAACACTCACAGACCACCAGCAACTGCCTGTGGAACTCACGTTCGACATTGGCCACCAAACCGTCACGTTGGAACAACTTAACCAACTGCAACCTGGGTACGTTTTCGAGCTCAACCAACCGGTATCTAAGCCCGTAACACTGCGCGCAAATGGTAAAATCATTGGTGAATGTGAACTGGTAAACGTCAACGAACATTTAGGTGTACGTGTGCTTGAATTATTCGGCGGCACTCAGGAGCCGGCATGATTCAGTTACCTGATGAGCTAAACCTCATTGTCAGCCTAGCGTTGCTGGCATTGATCCCGTTTATCGCCATGATGGCGACCTCATTTGTGAAACTCGCGGTCGTGTTTTCGCTGCTGCGAAACGCGCTTGGCGTACAACAGATTCCGCCGAACATGGCGCTGTATGGCTTGGCGATCATTTTGTCGATTTTCATCATGGCACCGGTTGGCTTTGAAACGTACGACTATGTAAAACAGCACGACATTTCTTTGGAAGACTCTGCCAGTGTTGAGGGCCTGATTGAAAGTGGTTTACAGCCGTATCGCGAGTTTTTGAAAAAGCACATTCGTGAAACCGAAGCGATATTTTTTACCGACGCAGCACGCACACTGTGGCCGCAAAAATACGTGGACCGTTTGGAATCCGACAGCTTATTGCTGTTGCTGCCTGCATTTACGGTCAGCGAGTTAACGCGGGCTTTTGAAATCGGCTTCCTACTCTACTTGCCGTTTATCGCTATCGATTTGATTGTTTCCAATATTCTGCTCGCAATGGGGATGATGATGGTGTCACCGATGACCATTTCTCTGCCCTTCAAGTTACTTCTTTTCGTTTTGCTTGATGGCTGGACAAAACTCACGCACGGCTTAGTGCTGAGTTACGGTTGATGAAGGAGAGAGAATGAATCCTGCAGAAATCATCCATTTCACAACGCAAGCACTCACTTTGGTTCTGTTCTTGTCGCTGCCACCAATTTTAGTCGCAGCATTAGTCGGCACCTTAGTGTCGCTGATCCAAGCACTGACTCAGGTACAAGAGCAAACGTTAGGGTTTGTCGTGAAGCTCATTGCCGTGATCATCACCCTGTTCATCACAACGCAGTGGCTAGGCGCAGAACTACACGCTTTTGCCTCACTCGCTCTGGATAAAATTCCACAAATACGATGAGTTACGACGATTTACACCAAGCTTTGTTTCTTTATAGCCTGACGCTGCCAAGGCTCATGGCGTGCTTTATCTTTCTGCCTATTTTGAGCAAACAGATGCTTGGCGGTGCAATGATCCGTAACGGCGTACTTTGCTCACTTGCGTTGTTTATTTTTCCCGTCGTAAACGAGCAAGCATTGCCCGCCGAAACTGACGGCCTTTGGTTGATTGTGATTCTAGGCAAAGAAGTCTTGCTGGGTATGCTGATTGGCTTTATCGCAGCCATTCCTTTTTGGGCGATTGAAGCCACTGGCTTTTTGGTGGATAACCAACGCGGCGCGGCGATGGCGAGCATGTTCAACCCAACGCTGGGGTCTCAATCCACCCCAACGGCGGTGTTACTCACCCAAACGTTGATCACCTTGTTCTTCTCTGGCGGTGGCTTTGTTGCATTTATCTACGCTCTGTTTAAAAGCTACACCACTTGGCCAATACTCGGCTTTTTTCCGATGGTCACGGACGCGTGGGTAAGCTTTTTCTATGATCAGTTCCAACAGTTAATGTGGCTTGGTGTCTTAATGTCGGCGCCACTTGTGCTCGCGATGTTCTTAGCCGAATTTGGCCTTGCGCTGATCAGCCGCTTTGCGCCACAACTCAACGTTTTCTTCTTGGCGATGCCCATCAAAAGTGCCATCGCGAGTGTGTTATTGATCGTCTATCTCGGATTAATGATGGATCACTTTGAAGCACTATTTTATGGCATCACTCGCTTTGGCGATCAGCTCAACACGATTTGGAAATAAAGGTTAGGATGTTCTATGAGTGGTGAAAAAACCGAACAACCCACCGCCAAAAAGCTCCGCGACGCCCGCAAAAAAGGACAAGTCGCGAAGAGCCAAGAGATCGTCTCTTCGGCGTTAATTCTGGCACTCATCGCCGTGCTGTTCGCCTTTGCCGATTACTACATGTCGCACATCTCTGCCCTACTTTTGCTGCCAAGCGAGCTCGCATATCAAGGCTTTCAAGACGCATTGATCGATGTTGCCATCGCTATCGCCAAAGAGATGGCCTACCTCCTCGCGCCAATTATTTTGGTCGCCGCGCTTATCGCTATTTTTTCTAACATGGGACAGTTTGGTTTTCTTTTTAGTGGCGAATCCATCAAGCCCGACATTAAGAAAATCAACCCTGTCGAGGGCGCAAAGCGCATCTTCTCGCTAAAAAGCGTCATTGAGTTCATCAAGTCGATACTCAAGGTGTCTCTGCTTTCCTGCATCATTTGGGTTACGCTGCGGGGCAACATCAACACCTTAATGCAAATTCCAACTTGTGGATTGGAATGTGTCCCTCCGGTGACGGGAGTTATGATTAAACAATTGATGATCATTTCATCGGTTGGTTTTGTTGTGATAGCTGCGGCTGATTTTGCCTACCAAAAGTTTGACCACACGAAGAAGCTCAAAATGAGCAAGGACGAAGTGAAACGTGAATACAAAGAGATGGAAGGCAGCCCTGAAATAAAAAGTAAACGCCGTCAGCTTCATCAAGAACTTCAAGCTTCTAATCAACGCGAAAACGTTAAGCGCTCCAACGTATTAGTAACGAACCCAACTCACATCGCGGTTGGTCTGTACTACAAAAAAGGCGAAACACCTTTACCTGTGATCACTCTGATGGAAACCGATGCGATGGCTAAACGCATGATTGCAATTGCGCGAGAAGAAGGCGTTCCAGTAATGCAAAAAGTGCCATTAGCGCGTGCGCTTTATGCCGACGGCAACGTTGACCAATACATCCCAAGCGAGTTAATTGAAGCCACGGCAGAAGTGCTCCGTTGGTTGGCGTCATTGGAATCTGATGGTACTCAAAGGTAGTTTTATTCAAAAGGCAAAGTGCGTCGCTCTGACCTCAATGCAACTCAGATCGTACCTAATTCTTAATATACTGGTACATTAGGAGCAATGGCGGAGCTACGTATCGCAAAAGCTCGCAACGGTGAATTATGAGCCAATGAATTACCTCTACCAAGCCTAGAGTTTGCCAAAGAAAATGGTCTAAAGGAGCGCAATGTGTTTGAGGCTACTGACCACTAAACACCTCGCGGACAGGCTGAAGGCGGTGCAACGCATATGTTGTTTTCGCTCGCTCAGAAAATACAGACGCTCTGTCCGAACATATTGCCAACAAAACAAATGGACAGCTTTATGAACGCTAAACTGGCATTGTTCCAGCTGCGATGTAATCAGCAAAAAGGGAGCGAATGCTCCCTTTTCTTTTAAATCCAGCCTTCGGCTAAGTACATTAGTCGTAACTGGCTTGGTGAGCCGAGTTTATCTAATGCATCAAGCTGAGCGTCACTTAGGTTCGGGCTCTTATCGAGGTACACACGTCCGTTGGCGGCGTCCAAAGGCAACTTGTACGTCAGCTTCTCGTTGATCTGATTCGCTTCGCCTTTATCCATTGCTCGAACAGCAGGCATCAGCCAGGCCCAATCTTCACTTAACAGCTTTTTAAATGCACCGTTCGCCGTAGATTCCGTCTGACTTGGCATGTCTTCATCGCTCAGTTTAAGCAGTGAATCGACATCTGGAACGAGATGTTCACTCGGGCTTGAGCCAAGCATTTGCTTGAGTGTTAAACGTGCGGCTTCCATCTCTTGCGCTTCTTTTGGCGCTTGAGGTGAGCTCATTGATGTATCTTCTTTAGGGCCAAGATACGCCATCAGTGCGCGAACTGCCGCCGGCTCTTGCATGCTAAAAGTGAAATCGCCCTTCACGTTTGAAATTTCCAAACGTGGCAGCACACCAGACATTGGTCCTTGTTTGAGTTGGTCTTGCACTTCGTTATTTAAGCCATACGCCCCAGCTTGGCCAGCAACAAAGCCCCCGCCGCTGATAATGCCAGTGGCTAAAGCAGTTCCAATGGCTTCTTTTGCTATCGGCGTAACCCCTGCCGTCGCCACAGAGCTTACACCAAACGTACCCAAACCGCCTGTCGCCATGCCAAGTGTGGCACCAACTGCGCCCTCAGCCGACGACATCGCGTGACCAATGGCTAACGTTTGTTGCATTGGCATCGATAAGCGCTGATCTCTTCCCGGCAATTGCGAGATTTGTTCGAGTTGATGATGATACGCTTCGGCATCGCCATTGACGGACGCTTTGTGAAGTTCACGCCCTGTGGCGACGAGCAAGCCTACGCCGGGTAACGCCAAATTGATGGCAGCGTTAACACCCGAGCCTTTCAGCTTCTCTTTTCCCATTTCCAACAACTGCGCGCCGAAACCGTCCATTTTCCCCGGATACTGGTTTTCCAAACTGACCTGCATACGCGGATCTTTGCTGATCGAATCAAACGTATTTTTGAGCTGCTGATAGGTGTCACCGTCGACTTTTACTTCATCAAGTAGGCTCACCACTTCCAAGATTTTTCGCTCGGTTAATGGTTCGCCTCGATAGCCTGACGGACTGACTAATGAATAAGCCAAAAGTGCGGTTTCTAGTTTTTCTTCCTTAAGCAGTGCCTGCTTCAAGTCGAGGTGCGTTTTGATGTTTTCTTGGAAGAACTTGGTGTATTTTTTTCTTAATACGCCTTCGCTAACAGAAGCAAACTTGTGGCCTTTATGGAACGTAGATGGCTCTTTGACTTCGCCTCTTTTGCTGATTACTCGGTCATCTTTTTGCGCGGCAATGGCACGAAACTGTTCCAAATCGGGTACTGGGCTTTGACTGATTTTTTGCGTTGTATTCACCATAACTCCCTCCTACACACGCAGTGGTTGAACATGACTTTGTTCATGATTTGAAGTGGCTGAAAGATCTTGATCCAACATGGCAAAACGCGCTTGCCAAAGTTCGGTCTGTTCGATGATTTCGTGGAACCAAACTGTCAGATTGGCTGAGTTAAGATGCTCGGTAGGTTGGCGACCCGCTAAGACAAGTTGTCGACCATTCGGGGCGAGCGATAACGCCAAGTTGCCACTGCCTACTCTTTGGTAATTTGCGCGGGCTAATAGCTCTAAGCCTCTTACGCGCAACTCTCCCGATTTTTCTAAGCCACCAAACGTAACAGAGAGCATTAAGGCGTCATCTTCTGTGGCGGTGAAGTACAGCACGAATCGATCATCAACGAGAAGCTGACAACGATTTCCATCTTCTAAAATGAGCGGTGGTAATTCATTTAAACGACAAAACTCATCGAGCAGTGGTTGAATCGTGTTCATAATCTTTCCTCTTGTTTCCGTCACTCTATTGAACACCGATTCCCATTTTGACGATGTCGCTAATGGTTTTATTTTTGTCACTTTCACCGTTTCTTTGTGATGATGGCCTCAGATACAACCTCAATTTAACTATTTGGTTTATAAATAAAAAAAGAGCAACACTCAGCTGCTCTTTTCTTACGGGTTCGATTTTCATGTTCGAAGTCAAATCAACATACAAACCTCGATTAACCGAGTTTGTGGCTATCGAAAATCACTTCTGTTGGTGGGAACATGTTCGATACTGGCGGGCGTTGGGCATCACCGAACATGGTCGCACCAAATGCTGACGCCGCCCAAGGATCGACGATTTTTACGTCTTTATTCCATGTCGATGGGTCTTTAATGTCGCTGCCTTCTTGTCTCCCCACCAATACATAAAGGTGCGTGCCAGAATGACCTTTTTTAAACGCCACAACTTCTACTTTTGGCTGGTTTTCTGGTGTGCCCGACATGCCTTGAATCATTTCAGCAGCGGCAGCGAAAGCAAATGTGGTACAGCAACCTGCCTTGGCATTTTGTACATACTTAGCAATGTTCTGTAATGTACTTAGCTGCGGAGCATTGCCTCTTTGAGCGGCAGCTTGAACTGCGCTGGCAGACATGGTCGCTCTTTGATCTTGCGCGATTCGTGCTTGGTTCGCGTAAAGAGCTTTTAGCCTTGGCGCACCTTTTGTTTCATAAAACTGCGACCCTTTTTGACCAAACGTATTTAAGTCTGTACACGCAAAATCCCCCAGCTTTTGAAGGTTGTCTTTGTGCTCGTTGATCAGCGCCACGCTGGATGAGGCTTTGCCGGTTTTGGAAGACGAGGTGTCGGTTTGTGCGGCAGGCCAATGCGAACTTGGGCCAGACGACAATCTTTCAAGATTTTTCAAATTATCGAGCGTCAGTTTATTTTCGCCATTGAGCACGTTTTGTAGCATTTGCTTCGCCACATCTTTTGGAATGCCCTGCTTGGTGAGCAGATTCACCACGATGTCTTTCGCTTTGTTCTGATGGCTAATACGAGCGCTCACGCTTTTGTTTTTTGGCGCACCTTCTTTTACGAAAATGTCTTTGCCGTTGTGTGCTCGAATCTCTTTATCGTCCGCTTGATTCTGTGTCGCCAAATGTGACGTCAGCTGGCTCAACGACTGCATGTGTGACGTATTGATATTAACCATGTAAAAAACCTTAAACTTGAATAAACGGGTGTGAGCCAGTTTGTTGGCTAAAATCGACAACCGTGTTGTTTTGGAACAGTTGCACCCAAGTGTCACTCAACTCATTCAACTGACTGATCACGTTGGCTAATTGGCTGATCTCGGTGTCTGCCGTGATGGCGATTTGAAGCAAAATGTCTTTGGTGCTTGGGTTGATGCAAAACTGCACTCCGCCCGTTTCGCGATACAAAAAGTTGTATTCCAGCAGCACTTGGAGCTTGTCGGCGGTGAGAATATCTTTCTCTACCACTAGGCTTTTTGAGACAAGCACCTCGTTCTTCTCTTGCACAAATTGCACATCGATAGCGTTATCTTCGCTGAAACAGAGCGACCACATTTGATGCTCAAACTCTGTAACACGCTCAAGGTTGAGTGAATCCCCTAGCTCTGCGAGAAGAATATTGATCTTTCCGGTATCCATGTTGTGTCCTGTTAAATTTGATGACGGCTTATTGAAGTAAGCGCATAACGATGAGGGACATTTTAGGGTGAGCTTTGAAGTTGGACTTTATTTAAACGTCCGAATTTTATTGCTATTGGCCGTTTTAAAAGTCGATGAGATTGAATCGCATGAACAGCGGCAACAAAAAGAGCGGCGCTCGCCGCTCTTACCAACATACAAATACCAACACCGAAAATCACTGAGTTATTTGATGCGCTGAGTTATTTGATACCGTGAAGGCTATTTTCGGCATTCATCGCCAGAGGGTTGAACGAGTCATTACGCAGTTCAGCGATGGCATAAAGCATGCGCCCCATGCGTCCGTTGCCATCGGTAAAGCCGTGATAACCAATCACACCAGCAAACAAATGTTTACCAAGGTCTTTTTCCGCAACTGGATTCTCTTTCAAAAAGCCTTCGATGTGCTGCTTCAACATGCCTTCCCCACCAATGCTTGATGGTAATGTGCCGCCAGAGATATTTGGCCCACGGTAATCACGTTCTACATTTGGTACCAAACGAGTATGCAACTCTTTTAGGTTGTCCATATTCAGCAAGTCTTTACCGTTGGTCGCGTACTCTTTCAATAATGACGTGATGTTTTCCGCATCGTTCCCTTTTGAGTTTGAAGCGTTGATGATCCAAGCCGCTGCGCGTTCAACATTGTTGGTCACGCCAGCTTTATTGAAAGCGTCTTCAGGAAGACCTTCTGCATACACGCCTTGGTCTAAATCCGTACTTGCTAACCCTTCAATATGTCGCTGCGCTGCTTTCAGGTGCATCACCTCCATGTCAAAGACAGCTTGCATTTGGTTGATGCGTACTTCTGGATTTTTCTGAGCAGCCGCCACGCCACCGCCGTAATCTTTCACCACACGCACCGCGAGCGATTTAACGGCATCATCACCAATCAGCGCTTTGAGGTTCTTGCCAGAATCCGTCTCTAGCATCACTTCTGTCATGGCTCGTTCGGCAAGTTGGCTCAGCTCAGCAGCGTGAGACTTCACCATTTTGCAGTCCAACTTCGCAAACGCATTCAGAACATCTGAAGGCGTTTTGAGGTTCGCGTCTTTAAACAACATCTGCCCATGCTCGACAGAAGACGATGTTTGCAAACGCTGAGCTTGTCCCTGTTCGTTGTCAAACACTGCTTTTGTGATCGCTTTTGCCACAGACTGCGTGCTGCCTTCACGAAATAATTTCCCAGTAGCTTCAAAGAAGCGCGCGACTGCACCACTTGTAGGGTTTGCGCGTGTAAACTCTTGAGTAGCAGCATTGATCGTATATTCCTTACCACCAATGCTGAGTTTGCCTTCATTTAGAATCTCATTACGAGCTTGTGGCATCGCCGCTTGCAATGCACTCACACTTCCAAAACTGATCATGATTTACACCCTTAATGTAGAGAATTGGTTAGCATCCATCACTGGCGCGCTTGGCTCGTCACTGATTGTTGAGTTGGTCGTGCTTTTTAACCACTCAATGAAATTGCCGAGAGATTCATCCAAAATCGCTGCATCCAGCCATTGCTGACTTAGATGAACAAAGCCAACAAAACCGACTTCCTCGTCCCAGTAAACGGCTGGTGAGCCTTGAGTGAGCGACGCTTTCATGTATTGCAGCATCACGTCATGTTCTGGTTTGTCGCCAGAAATCAAGCCAATGAGCGTCAGGCGATCATTCTCAGCACGCACAGTGATTGCCGTGTCTTGGTCAATCAAAAGATGACAGCAATCGTCGCCATCAAAAACCAGTTGTTCTATTTGGCAACGGTGAGCAAAATCCGTCATCAAAGCGGTAATAAATCCATTAGCCATTTGAATGAATAATCCTATAGTGCTTATTACGAATTCGGCGGACGAGTCATTAAAACAGAGTGACCCAGGCCGTTTTGATGCTGTTATTTTTCATCATTCGGCGCGATTAATATGCTAAAGATGGTCGGATTTTTTTCGTTTTAAGACGTTTGAAAACAACAAAGCTCAGCAATGTGCTGAGCTTTGTGTTCGATTGATTTGGCGGTGATGCCCTACTCTGGTGACGTCATTTTCCGCTCACTGAGTTGTTTCACCATCGCTTGCTTTAACGCCTGAATCTGTCCATCGATACTGGCGTCAATGATGCCGACTTCGGTTTCCAGTATGCAGCCACCGTTTTTGAGGCGCGCATCGGCAACCACATCGACATAACCCACTTCAGGAAAATCACTCAAAACGCCAGCAACTTTCTCTCTCACGTCAACCACTTGCTCAGGATGAACGTGTAAGATCACTTGCTTTTGATTACTCACCAATTGCAGCGCTTCTCTGACCACGCTGATCGTGGTGTCAACGTCATCAAATGTGTCGATGATTTTACGCACCGCGTCTAAGACGACGTTCGTCATTTTGTGCTCAACTTGCAGGTAATATTCATTGCAGCGAGCCAAAGTAGCGACCATCGCTTGCGCATTTTCTATTTTCGCCTGCTCCAAACCATCTTGATAGCCGCGCTGCTTTTCGGTTTCATACGCTTGCTGCGCTTTAGCAATGATGCTGTCGGCTTTCGAATTCGCCGCTTCAACCAAATGTTGCGAATCGAGATAACTAACGTAATCCTTGGCTTTGAGCACCTTTAAACCTGGCGCTAACTGCAAGTTGTCGGTTTTTATTTCAACAAATGAAACCATTGGGGAATAACCTGTTTTGCGATTTTTTTGGTGAGTCGGTACGCGAGATCACGCTGCTCTTCAACGAGCCAAGAGGTGTTTTCTTTCACTTGGCTAAGTGATTGATCGAGCTTGAACTGCCAACGGAGCAAAATATCGTGAGAAGAGCTCGCTAAGATAAACTTCATCCATGCGTAGCCCTGTTTGAGCATGTGACGTTCAACTTCGTCTTCTTTCATCACGTCTGGTAACGCTTTTTGCCAACCTTTCGGCCATTGTGACAACAACATCGGCCCTTGCTGAATAAGAAAACGGGCGATATCCAAA
Organism: Gammaproteobacteria bacterium; assembly: GCA_013372875.1. The sequence goes on from JABXIW010000392.1 coordinate 24,855, forward strand.
CCAAACACGTTGTTCAAACACTGCTTGGGCTTTTTAAGAACCACTTGGCGCATCGCAAAACTGTGCAACGCCCCGCCAATGGTGAGCATTAACGTACTGAGCGCATCAGGAGGAAGCAGAGCCAAGCTATGGTGTGGCTTGTTAAAAGCCGTTTCTGGCACAGGCGCAAGCGCCCACTCTTCTAAACACCAAAGGTTGAAGTTTGGGTTATCTCGCCAGCCATCCAAATTAAGAAGCCAAGGCTGTTTTGGCACGATCCAGTTTTGCTCTAGGTACTGACATGGGCAGTAGTTGAACTGATGCAGCACCTGAGCCATCGGTGTTTCAGGTTTAACCACGCTTTGCGCTCCTGCGGCACCACGTGAACGTCGCGACATTCGAGCCAATCAATAGCAGTACCATAAATACTAAAATCCCGATGAGATGGTTCGCCGTTTCTTTGGTAACTTGCACCGACAAAATACTTTTAAATTGGTTGCTTTGAGTCGTCACTCGCACCTCCGAAGATGGCACCATCACGACACTAATGCGGTCGTAATTCAGCCCTTCAATACTGTTGTTCACCAACAATTTGATTTGAGGAACGTAAGAGTCCAACGCTACATCGGCAGCATGTTTAATAAACACCGATGCCGAAGCAGGAGTCGGACGCTCGCCTGGGCGAAGATCTTGATCTTCGAGTACGACGTGGACTCGCGCCACCAGCACACCATCAATTTGCGATAGCGTTGATGACAACTCTTGCGATTTTGCGTAAACCAAACGCGCTCTTTCCGCCAATGGCGAGGAGATTAAATCGTCTTTTGGAAACACTTCTTTTAACGTCGAGAATTGCTCTCGTGGGTAGCCTTTGCGTTTTAATGCATCAACGGCAAACGCGATTTGCGAGCTATCGACCATCAATTTTACTTTGTTGTCTTTGTCCGGTTCTTTGGTCGCCACCACGCCTTCCGATAACAAGATCGACAGCATTTCGTTGCCTTCTTTTTGGCTCACATTGGTGTAAAGCTCGGTTTGGCAACCCACCAAAAACAGCGCCAATACAAGGCAAAGCGCGCGCATTTTATTCTTCATCATTACTGCGCCTTCAAAAGCGTTTCGACATTCTGTGTGGTTTTACCCACGGTTTTCGCGATCAACTCTTCTTGAAACGTGATTCGCGTTAACGCCCACTGCATTTGCAACAGTTGCGCTGGATCGTCACCGACCATTTTCATGCTGTCTTGCAGACTGCTTTTCGCGTTGTCGATGGTATTTTTTAGCTCGCTGATGTTTTCTAGCAAACCGCCTTCTAAACCGTTGTTCCCCTCCGGAATAGACATGGCTTGTTCAAAACGCTCACTCAGCCCGTCTTCGACTTGAGCATCTTGCAACTTCTCAAGGTTGGTTTGCATCACCTCGGTGTACTGTGTATTGATCATGTGTACTCCTACGACAAATCTAACTTATGGCTGTGAGTCATGATGTTCTTCACCATCGCGTTTTTTTGGATAACAAAACTCAGCTCTTCACGTACTAAATCGACTGTTGATGTCATCTCTGGCAAAGACTTTAACTCTGCCCAACAATGCCAAAGCGCTTGTTCTTTCTGAGCGCCAAGTGGGAAGCTTTGCGCAAGCATCGCTTTTAATGCTGCTCTGTCTGTTGGCGGCTCAGCCATTAACTGGCCAGCAAAATCTCCGAGCAACTCTTGTTTCAGAACGCTCAATAATTCCGGAACGGCATCATCCGTTCCTTTGGCGCTTTTCGCCTGATGAAAGGCGTACCACAGAGCTTCTTTTTGCGTTTGAGGATCAGAAAAAACGTCCTTTAACGAAGAAAGCACGCTTTGTTTAGAGACAGTCTCTGCTTCCTTGATTGACGCATACCAATCTTTAATTGCGTTGAGTTTCTCTTCTACTTTTGTCAGCGTGTCTTTGGGAGCTGAGCGAGAAACTTCGGCCGTAGTTTCTCGCATCATAAGCTCGCTCATTCGCTTCGCATCGTCGCGTTCATAGTGACGAACATCGGTTAAATGAGCGGGCGTTTGTCCGACAAAGTTAGGGTCGACTCTCATCCAAGATTCCTAATGTCTTGGGTGAAGCTCGCCGCAAAAGCTTGGCTTTCTTCGCTGCCTTGAGCTGCCAGTTCCATCCAACGTTCAGCTTGGCTTAGTAACCTTGCTTTTGCAGCCGCTAGCGCCGCCAAACTGATCAGGTCAGGATACGCGGTGCAAAGTGGCTCAAGTAATCGATGTGCCTCTTCGTACGCGCCTTTGTTCATCAGGCTCATCGCACGAATCATGACTACGACTTCTTCAGAGTTCGAAGTCTCCTCAAGGCAATCAGCAATCGTATTGGCCTCTTGATGACGATGCATCCCCGTCGCCATCAAAGCAATTTCAGCCAACAGCTGGCGTAATTCTCGTTCCATGCATTACACCTTCTGCAGGATCGACTGCATTACATCTTTGATCGCACGAGTGGTGGTTGCGTTGATGTTGTATACCACTGACCATTTGTTGATAGCGTGCTGAAGTTCAGCCAGCTTAGATGGATCGTCCGCGTTGGTTTCTAGATTTTTAATTGCATCGGTGACGGATTTGTTCGCGTCTTTCGCTTGTTGCTCAAGTTTCGTTTTAACGTCATCGAGGTTTACACTGTTGGTCGCATCGTAAAATGACATAGGATTTCCCTTTATTTTTGGTTAGCTTCGTATGCTTCAATCACAACCTGTGCCGCTGTGTATGCTTCATACTGTTTTAGTAACAATTGATACTGCTGCGGAGGACATCCCAAGTCCAACTGACGCTTTACCGCTGCCTGTGCTTGTAAGAGCTTGCTCTTAATGTTTTGCACTTCAATGCCACTTAGGTCGTTATTTAGAATCTGTTCAAGATTTGTCATGGTTTTTCTCGCCTTCGTATCCAAGTTCAATAGTGATAACGCGCCCGCCTTTCACCAGCTCAATCCCTGCTGGCGTTACGCTGGATATGCGATAACCCTGCGGAGTGCGAGCCCCTACCATGTAGCGAACGTTGTCGGTAAGAATGACGTACGGCACTTGGCCAAAATTAACGCTACGAAACGGGAAGTCGATGTCCGTGCCTTTGCTGACTTTGGGAATCGATTTCAAAACCAGATACGGCTTTTCACCATACTGCTCACGAAAATCCCGAGTTACGCCGTAAAAGCGTGTGGTTTCGATGTCGTCTAATTCACCACGTACTTCAATGCGGTCACCACTTGTCACTAATTGAACTTTTTTAAGCAGCTCCGCGTTGGTGAGCAGCTCTTTTAATGTGTCCATGTACGCGCCTGCACGCTGCAGTTCGACTTTCCAAGCGACCAAACCGGGTACATCGCGTTCTAAAATTTGTTCGACTTGGTTCCATTTGCTGGCGTCATCGATGTAGCCCGTCAGCAGCAACGTGCCAGTTTCATCCCCGTTCTCGACTTTCACTTGGTGATAACCAAGGTTACGAAGAATAAAGCGCACGCCTCGGCGGATTTCTTCCATCGTTCTTAGGTCACTTTTGTAGTTAATACCCAGAACATCGATTCTTCCCAGCAGTTGCAGTTTCTGCGTTCTGTCTTCGACATAACCTTCTAAAACCGCTTGATGAGCAGTAGCGTTCCACTCCACACGCACATCATTGAGCCCAAGCTCATTTAAAATATTGCGTACCAACACAATCGGTTCGGCTTCTGCCACAACTTCACTGTCATTGCCATTGGCTTGGCTGTACCACATGCCAGCGAATATCGCGCTTGGTATCGCGCTGCACAGCACGGCGATCAGTGCGGTTCTTTTCCAGCTTGTGCTTTGCGCAGTAACGACTGGTGCATCTTGTTTGGTTTGAGCATCCGTAACGTTGGTGACGATCAGCTCGTCTTCAACGTAACCCAGTGCAAATTTCACCACGCCAACAGAGATCACCGCGTGGCGCTCTAGCTCGATGCCCGATTCACCAACCGCTCGGTTTTCACCGTTGATGGTTACGTCCTGACATCCACGCAACATCACCGATTCACTGTCACACACTAAAGTGAAGTGATTGGCTTCTACGCCAGCATCCGATAACACAAGGTCTGCGATAAAGTCGTCGCTACCTAAAACCAATGCGCCTTCTGGCAGTGTGACTTCAACCCCGGAATGCACGCCGGATAAAATACGAATTTTCCATTGCTGCATTTCGGTTATGGCTCCTCTGAAGGGCGAACACATTCGGCCTGTGAAAGCTCACATTCCGCCACTTTGACTCGCCAGCCTACTTGCCCTGACGGCAATTGACATTGAGTTAGCAGCGAGGACTTTTGCTGTGACAGTAAGTCTTGTTGGTAACGTTCTGCCTGCGTTTTTGACGTACAGCTGAATACTTCAACAACCGATTTAAATTCTGCGCTGTTGTTCGAAATGTTGTTGAGCTGGCCAATACTCGGGCGCAAATCATGCTCGTTACCTATCAACACGCTGTCGCCAATGCCATCAACCACGATTCTCGGCTCGATAATGAACATGCGAACTGTGCGGCGCGTTGTGTTGGTATTACTACGGAACAAAGCACCTAGGTACGGAATGTCGCCCAACAGCGGGACTTTACGTAGCTGATGGCTAACTTCGTCTCGGTATACGCCACCAATGAGTAAGCTTTGCCCTTGTTTTACCGTCGCTAACGTACTGATTTCGGTTTTACGTACCGATGGGAGATCATCCACACCACCATCTGGGATCTTTGCGCCATCTTCTAAATGAAGGCTCAAGTTGATCTCTGGTCGCGTCGCGAATCTGTCGCCGACGATACGAGGCACAATGCGCAACAAGGTGCCATACGTCACTTCTTCCAAAGCCGCCGTCTCTTTGCCAACCAATTTGACGTAAAACGTGCTGCTGTTGTTTAGCACCGCTTCGACGTTTTCTTGCGTGAGCAGCGTCGGTCTGGAAACGACTTGCGCACTGCCTTTCGATTCCAATAAACGAATTTGTGCCAACAAGTAGTTCAAGTTGGTCGAATCCAACAAGGACTTGAAACTCTGACCACTGCCCAATGTGACATCGCCGTTATCAACGTCGCCGGTTGTTTTGATGTCGACAATGCGGTTGTTTCCAACCGATACACCCGCACGCCAATCCACACCGAGCTGACGTAAATCGTTTGCGCTGATGTCCACAATAGATAACGCAACCTCGATACGAGATTGTGGCTGATCGAGTTGAGCGACCAGCTTGCGATATAACGGCAGTCTTGCTTGGGTATCGCGAACGATGATCGCATTCAGCCCCGGCTCCGCTTCTACGGTTGCACCGCCGTGCACAGACGCAGTTTTGCCGCGAGGTTTTACTGCTTCTGCGGGTAATCCGTTTACAGGCGATGTTTGTACAGACGCAGAATCCGTAATTTGAGTTTGAACACCGCCAACCACACGGCTCAATACCGAAGCAATCCCCGGAACGGTAATGCTTTGGTCGCGATACGAGATACTTCTGTCCGTCGCCGAGGCATATTTAAGCGGAATGAGTTCCACAAATAGCTCATCCGTCGAGTTGGACTTTTGCAGCAATCGGCTCTCTAACGCTTCTGCGGTTTGCACTACCAACTCAACGTAACGTGGCGGCCCAGCTAGATAGACCAGCCCTTTATTCTCGGCAGCGCGCCAACCATAACGAGCGTCCCAAACACCGGTAGAAATTAAGGTACTGCGAAGCTCGCGCGCGGTAAGCAGTTCCAATTGCAGCAACCGGGAGCGCGTTTCTGTCGCTTTGTAAACGTGCAGTACTGCGCCATCGAAGTACCACATCAAGTTATAAACTTGCGCTAGGTAGTCGAGAAACTCCGCTGGATCTTCTGGCGTGAATCGACCACTCACTCGGTCATTCACTTTGTCGCTCACCGACACCGATACTCGGTAGTTGGCACCAAAGTTGTTGAGCAGATCTTTCAGCGAATCGTTATCGGCATAGTAACGAAACGGTTGTTCTGGCCAATTGAGCTCTGTCGCTTGTACAGAAAACATCGGAACGACACACAGTGCGCACAATGTCATTTTGGCGGCAATGCGCCCTATTTTTGGCATGAGAGTTCGCATTACGGTAACCACACATGATGACTGATGGTGTGATTAACACGCTCGTGTTCAAGCAATTCCATGTAGCGTTCACACCCGTTGGCATGTTGCGCAAGAAGTTCTGCAAACTGCTCATTTGAAGTGTTTTCTATCATCGCTTTGCCTTGCAAAATCAATTGTTGATCAGCGTTTGTGGTGAGCACGCTTGGCGTATCTCGAAGCGTTTTTAGTGATAGCTGCATACAACGTTTTAATGCTTGTTCTTGTTGGTAATCGAGATGTTCATTGAATCGAAGTGGCAAGGCAGTTTCCCATAAGATCCATGATGAGTGCTGTTTGATTGTCAGTGTTAACTGGTCTACTTCGATGGTGTAAGCGCCATTTTCTCCGGCAATAAAAGGCCCTATCCCTAGCGTTTCCGCTAGAGATTTCATCATTTTATCTAACATATACTGCCCTATTTAAATCTGGCTGAGATGGTTACAAGCCTGACCGCATTGGCCACTTTGAATATCAAAATAGTAGTGATCAACATCGCCAACGATCTGCATGTCTTTAAACCATTGCCACACTTTAGCAACGGCATTGAGGTCGTTATAAACCACGTCACATGCATCCCAGACTTCATTGAGATCCGGTGCTTGTAAACGAGCCTCAGAGCACCACGTTTTCCAATCAGAGATGAACATATCCGTCGTTGAAGTGTAGTCCGCCAGTTCTTTCAAGCTGCTTAACGACGGTTGCCACTTATCGACCAACGCTTTATGAGATTCAATTACTTGTGACTGCTGCTCGTTCAGTGTATTTAGCTGCGCTTTTAACTGCGTTTGCTGGCTCTCAATCAACGCAAGTTGTTGTTCAACAAAAATCGCGCTGGTGTCTTCACCCGATAACTTCGACCAGTACTCTTTTTGAATATCCAGCTGATTCATCAGTTGCTCCACTTTGACCGAGGCGTGCAACGCACTTTGGTCGGTTTGTCGATGAATCCATTCGGTCAACGCCAAGTAACAACAAAGGATCAGCGTTTTTGGCGTGGCCAAATTAAAGCGAAAGCCCAATCGAGAGTTGATGTATTCGAGCCTCTGCTCAAAGGTTGCCACTCGTTGACTGTCACTTAACTGAGCGCCAATTTCTAAAAACAGACGCATGGCAAAGCGGTCAATCGATGTGCCCAATCTCAAATACGTTTTCACCAATTGGCTGGCGCACAAACTGTCCACCACACTTCTGTCCAACAAGCGTTGCAACAACGATAACTGGTCGTCATTCAGCACACCTTCACTCAACAGCTGTCGGTGATTCACGTGGACAACATTGAGATCCTGTGATGGCTGAGACGCACTCTCGTATCGTGCTCCTCTTTGCAAAACAGTGACTTTCCTTTGCGTCACAATGCTGTCAGGAAAAAGCGAACGGCGTCGCCAATGCTGCTTTTTCATTTGTGTTCTTCTCCGCATCCCTTTCGAACACTCCAGAATGAAAGGGATGTAATAAATTTGAATTATTCGTTCTTACGCTGAACATAATAGAATTTTATGTCCGTCGGTGACTTTCAAAATTAGTCAGAAAATTTTAGTCATAAGTCATTTCAATTAGCGATGGCGACTTGCTCATCACCGGAACGGACCTTACTTGGCGTAGTGCCAAAGCGACGTCGATAACTTTGAGTAAAGTAAGATTGGCTGGAAAATCCCGCTTCCATTGCCACGTCGACAATGCTCATTTTGCTCGTCAGCAAAAGCTTGTGTGCGTGCAATAAGCGACGCTCACTGATCCAAGCTCTTGGAGAGATGCCATAGTGCTCATTAAAAAGCTCTTTAAAGGTTGTGAGACTGGCACCAAATTCTTGAGCATAATCCGTCAGCTTCCACTCTTTCAAATAGTGCTGCTCCATAAAGCGGCGTAAGCGGTCTGAGGTTCGGTTAGTTTGCTGCGATAGCAAGGCATAGAGGACTTCGCCCCCTTGACTGTGCAGCAATAGAATCAGCATTTCTTCGTACTTCAAACGCATGATGGCGTCTGGGTACGACTGCTCCTCCAGCGTTTTCATGCCGGAAAGCACTTGCTCAATGAGAATGTTCAAACCAAAAGAAAACAAACCCGAGTTGAGTTTGTCCACTTTTGGCAACGTCATGAGAAGATCGCTGTGTTTTTGCAGTAATTGGCTTACTAGCTCATTGTCGAATTCAATGATAGATGAGTGATAATTCCCACCCTGTGGTGAGTACTCTAACAAGTAGTCACCTTGAGAGAGAAATACCCCACTCCCGGCAACGACATCTATGGTGCAATCGCCAGTTTGAACTCGTAATTGACCATTGTGAACGACAACAATATGAGATTGGTCTGAGTGAAATACTTCGTCATGTTTTTCGTAGTGAGAAAAACTGCGAATTTTTCGCAAGCTAGAGCCGACCGTTTCTGTGTTTAGTTGGCCTGACACATCCATTTTCTACCCTTCATAATTTTTAATTTCTCTCGTGTGTAAAAGAGAAACTGTCAAAGCACTACTTTGTTTGTTGTTATTTCCTAAGCAGTACAATTTCAATTAAAGAAGCAAAGAAAAGAGCATAGAAGTTCATATCACTTACCATACCCCCCGAAATAAATAGCGAATAGCTTAGAAACCGCCATTCCTTCGAGGAATTAAGCAGCCTAAGCTCAAATACAGGCTTCTGAATGAGTAGTTTTTTTATTTTCAGATAGCGCTTTTACTTTCTTATAAGTCTATTTTTATTAAATAACGTTATGCTATTTAAACTCTGACTTTGTTTTTATATTAGAATAAATTAAATTACTAATATGATAATGAAAATTAGGAAAACTACATTTCCAAAACCTTCAAATTGTTTGTTTTTTAATCCAAAACGCCAAGCCAACGTGTTCAAGGCGTAGGATATAATCATAAATCACACGCTTGTGGCAATAGTTATTAATATAATTTCCAACTGTCCCGATGACTCATTTTTCGCAATTTTATTTATAAAAACGCTCAACAATTCTTTCACATTGAATTGGCTATTTCTATTCACATTTAATAAATTAGATAGCGCTAATTAAATGTAACCGATTACTTTTTTGTTTCTATTTCTATAGGAAAAAGTCTTAAATCCACTTTCTGACTTCCTTCTCTGAATATATATTTCTGCTCATTTTTGGCGATAATTTGACCTTGAGAATAGAGTTTCCCTATCACTTTCATTTCTCCTTTCCCGGCTTGAATTGGCGCAATAAGAAAAGAATATTGAACTGGTAACTGAACACCTTGATATTGCTGAGAAGCAACAGTAAGACATTGATTTTCAAAAGCTTGACACATCTCCACCTCTATATAGGTCGAAACTGGAGGATGGTATCCTTCGACAGAAATCCACCCATATACATTCGCTTGGCTCTGAACGGAAAATGGCTGTGCAGTCCCCACGGATTGAGCGCATCCAGTCAATAACATTAAACCGATAAGACCGGCCCACTTACTGCTTTTCATTTAGGCTCCCATAAATTATTTTTATCGTCTTATTATGATTTATTTTTACACAACTTCTTATGTGTACGTTTAAATTTTCGGCGTATATTTATTCTACAGATGGACAGCAATAACGTTCCACGTACAACACGTAATTAACATAGTATTTAATTTTTAAGATAACACAATTCTAATTCTTTATCGCTTGTCGATATAAACCAAAATCTCACCATAATAGAATTTAATAACCGTTAACCTTTATATGCACCAGTACTCATTTGTAAGATTAGAAGCAAGGTGTCAATTCTTGGTTTCCGGCCAAAATATAATAACTAACAACCAAAATTGATAAACACACCCCACGATATCGAATATGTTTCCCAATAAAATTCTCAAAAGGACTGTTTCTATGTCAGCACGCCAAACTATCGATGAGGTTTTACAGAAGTTTGCTCATCAAATAGGCTTGCCTGAACTGCATTTGACGGACAATGAACTAAGCTTAGCTTTTGATGATCACTTAAAGGTTCATTTCATCTTTCATCCAGAAACGAATACGCTGCAACTGGAAGCGGAAATTATTGGATTACAAATCGTCAATTCTGATCTTTATCGTTCTTTTTTGGCGTTCAATTACCATTGGCCAGAACACCAATTATTTTTCAGTTTAGATAATCATAGGCACGTACTGTGTTTGAATAAACTGATTGGCATCGAGCAATTGGATTATGAATATTTTGAAAATGCGTTGGCGGAATTGTTGACGCAAAGCGAGTCATGGGAGTCGTTGCTATCTGCTCACGTAGTGGCCGAAGAGACGCCTGCTATGCCTCAAAGTTTAGATCTGAGAGTTTAGGTGTCTTATGTCTAATGACATCCAATCTGCACGCAACAGCCAACCCACTCACGGATTGGAGCAAGTAGAACAACGTGAACTTGTGCCACAAGGAACGTTTCAAGGTCGCAAAGTGACCCTACTCTCTTCATCAGAAAACAAACAGGTACGCATGAGCTCAAAGCGAGAACTAAGCGAATGTTTAAACCAGTTCGCGAGCCTTGAATCTTGCAATCAAGTCTTGGATTTTGAAAAGCCAACTGGATTTGAGAAGCAAAGCGCTGCTATCGAAAAGCTTTTTGAGCGAAAGATAGATGTGATTGCTCGAAGTGAAAGGTAAACACAAGTTATCACGCACGCACAGCTCCCTTCTGTGGTTTAATGAATGCCAAAAAGTATCCAACGGCATAGCCGGTGGTTTTTCATATGCG
>JABXIW010000062.1 GCA_013372875.1 Gammaproteobacteria bacterium
ACAAGCTGAATTTGACCAACACGTGAAGCACCACCACCTCGTTGTGGAAGCAGAAACGGGTTCGGGTAAGTCAACACGCCTTCCTCTTTGGGCGGCAAAGCACGGACGTGTTTTGGTCATCGAGCCACGTCGAATTGCTTGTACCTCATTAGCTGAGTTTCTTGCGGAGCAATCTGGTGAGCCGATAGGTAACAAAATTGGTTACGCGATCAAGCTGCATGCGTATTTCGATGAGAACACGGAAGTCGTGTTTGTGACGCCGGGTGTAGCGTTGCGTTGGTTTGCGGAAGACAAACTTGCAAGCTTCGACATCGTGATAGTGGACGAATTTCACGAGCGTCGCTGGGACATTGATCTACTAACCGCAATTTTGAAGCAAGAAAATCAGCATCGATTGATAGTGACATCTGCCACATTAGAGGGCGAAAAACTCGCACATTATCTTAATGCTCATCGTCTTCGCTCAGAAGGGCGCTGTTTTCCTGTCTCGGTGACTCATCGAGTAATAGACAGTCGTCATCTGCCCAATAAAAAAGGGTGTGAAAATGACGTGGTGAAAACAGTAAAAGAAGCCCTTGAAGATGAGGAAGGCGATATCTTGGTGTTCTTACCAGGTCGAAAAGAGATCGCTCAGTGCGCGCAGATGTTACAGCACTTGGATGATGTGCTTGTGGTGAAGCTTCATGCCTCAGTCAGTGATGAAGAGCGACATCGAGCTTTAACTGTTCAAGCGCAGCGCAAAGTGGTGCTGGCAACCAATGTCGCGGAAACGTCGCTTACCATTCCTAACATCCGCGTTGTGATTGATAGCGGTTTGGAGCGAAGAACGGTTCAGCGCAACGGACGTACTGCTCTCACATTAACCAACATTTCAAAAGCCAGTGCAGCACAGCGAATGGGGCGTGCAGGGCGCGTAGCAGAAGGCTCCTGTATCCGTTTATTTGGCGAACATGCTCCATTAGAGTTGGTCACGCCACCGGAGTTGCATCGTGAAGAGCTGGTGGAGCCCATGCTTGCGGCGGCGTGTTGTGGCTATCGTTTATCTGAGTTGCATTTCCTTGATGCAGTTCCAGAAAAGTCATTGAACGCGGCACTTCTGTATTTGCAAGCGATGGGTGCATTAGACGACAACGGTGACGTAACAGAGCACGGCAAAAAAGTTTATCCACTGCCAATTGACGCGTTATTCGCCGATCTGGTGACTCGTATTCCGACCAAAGCCGAAAAAGAAGCCATGATCGATTTAGCGGCAGCGCTCTCCGTGCCTGCACAGCTGTATCAACTGCAAAGGGGAGAGGCAGCAGAGGCACTAGAGCGAGAAGAACCTTTGGGGTGTGACGCGTCGCTAATGATTCGGTTGGTGCGTGGAGAACAGCTTCCTGCTGTGATTGTTGATACCAGTGTGCTGGAAGAAGCGCAAGGCTTAGCAAAGCAGATGCGGGACGTATTTGAATTGCCTCAATTGGAAGTGGCTTCGCGTTATCGACGAGATCAACTGACTCAAGCGATAGCGGCTTTGCATCCTGAATTGGTGTTTGTGCGCAGAGAGCGTCGCCGAGATGCACTTGGCAATGGTTCGATGGAAATGGTCGTTGGTCGAAACAGTCGTTTTCCGGATAAAAGTGAAGCGGCTTTGGTGCTAGATAGCCACAGCGTACCGGGTAGGGGAGTTAAACAAACGCTCAACCTTGCATCTGTCATGATGCCGATTTCGCTCGAACTCATTAAAACGCTCGAACTGGGAGAGTGGCAGCAAGGTGATACTCAATACGAAGATGAGACTCCGCTAGCAACTATGCACTTAGTGTACGCTGGCCGGATAATATTCACCGAGCATCAAGCGTTACAAGGTGAAGTGGCGATTCAATCTATTGCCGACATGATCGAACAAGAAATGTTGTTGCCAGGCTTTGCTCCATTGCGAAAACAACAAATTCAGCACTGGAAAATCTACAACTCCCTAGGTCTGAATACTGACCTGGTGGATAAGAAAGCCCTTGATGAACTTTGTTTTTCTACTTGGCTGACCGAACAACTGGCAACGCTCGGCGTTGAAAGTGTTGATGACATCGAGTTGTTCGAGGCCGATGACCTTCCATTTGAAGGCATTCCCGAGTGGGAATACAACGACTTCACAGAGCAGTACCCTCTGAAGCTCGTGTTAGCTGAGCTCAAGCTTGATGTGGAATATTTTGTGTCTCGCAAGTTGGTTCATGTCATCTACACAGAAGGAAATCGCAAAGGTGACCCTAAACGCTGGGAACTTCCAAGATGGGCTGGGTGGAAAGTTCAGTACAAAAAAGCCAGCCGTGTGGTGGATGTCAAATAAACGAATTTTATCAACGAGTTGGTAGAAATTGAGCTGTGTATCTATGGCTTATTGTAAAATCTTCAGCTAATTATAAAATCCGGAATGAAAATTGCTTTAACCGCTTTTCCCTTGCTGTTTATTGTCGAAGTTATCGATGATAAGGAATGATATTGCCGCTTTATGATTTGACGGCAAAAGGATAACGATGAAGTATAAAGTAATTCCGCTCTTGTTGTGCCCCGTACTTGCTTACGGAAAAGACATTACCCATATCTCAACCTACGAAGACAACTACGTTCTAGGTACATACACCACAGACATCAACCAAAGCGCCTATAGCGAAATGGGCTCAGAGATGGATTCACTGCAAGATTTTGAAGTGAAGTTTCAGATCTCAGCATCAATTCCATTTTATCGCTTCAGCTCAGGCACTGCTTTGATGGGGGCTTATACTCAAAAGTCCCTATGGCAACTGGCAAACTCTGATATCTCATCGCCATTTAGAGAAACAAACTACAAGCCGCAAGTGTTCTTAGCACATCAATCGAACATGTTGTTGTTCAATCATGTTGAAGCCGGTTACAAACATGAATCGAACGGTCAATCCAGTAAACTGTCACGCAGTTGGGACCGTCTATATGTCGCTGCCGAGCGTTTTTCTGGCCCAGTCGAATATGGCGTACATGCATGGTGGGTGATTACCACAGAAAATGACGACATGGAAAATTACTACGCACCTTACGAGTTGTGGGCGAAAGTTTATACCCATGCGGGCGTGGTCAATACACGCGGTTTTTACAACTTTGCTGATGATAAAGGTGGGGTTGAACTAGGTTACACATTCTATTTCAATGACATTCTTGGTGTATATCTTCAAGGTTACCATGGCTACGGTGAAACGCTGATCGACTATGACCATTCTCAAACCCGTGTTGGGCTTGGTATTAAGCTGATGAATCTATAAGCTTTTGATATTGACATCATCGCTTAAGCCCTGTTTTTAGTTTGCTGTTTGAAATATTAATCAATTGAATGCTTATATATGGCGAAGCTGT
>JABXIW010000399.1 GCA_013372875.1 Gammaproteobacteria bacterium
ACTTGTTGTAAGCGTTGTTCTTCCCCCTGAATTTGCGGCAGATCGCTAGGTATTCGAACGCGAACATCCACATTCGCCAGCTGAGATTGATAGACACGCAGCGTCTCTTCCAACGCGCTGGTTAACGACAGTGCTTGTAGCTTTTCAGGTTTGTTGTACGCGAATGTTTTGAGCTGGCTCGTCATGCTTGCCATGCGGTCAATCAGCTTTTGCACGAGCACATTATTGGCCTTCATCATGGCGGTTTCGCCGCGTTCTGCTAATAACTCGTTGGTGGTGAGAAGGGTGCGCAATCCGGTAAGAGGTTGATTCAACTCGTGGGTAATCGCGCTCGACATGCGGCCCAACGCCGCCATTTTGCTTGATTCAATCAATTGCTCCTGAGCTTGACGTAGCGCTTGCGTGCGCTCTTCTACCCGCTGCGCTAGCTCTTGGTTGACGAGTTGTAGCGATTGTTCAGCCTTTTTGCGTTTACTGATATCGATGAGGGTGGCAAGAAAATACAGCTCTCCGTGCCAAGGAAAAGTCGTTAATGAGAACAGTACCGGGAAAACGCTCCCATCACTTCGCCTTGCCATCGTTTCAACGGCACTGATTTCTGCAAGCTCCTTATGTTTTGGTAGATCTCTGAGCAGTGTGAGCGTGGTTGAGTTGGGATTACCTGCATCAAACAACTCCCAAGCAAAAGTTTGACGATTGACATTTTCCGGCAAGCAAAACAGCCGCTTAGCCATTGGATTGAGATCGAATAGCTGTCCTTGCTCATTGATCAACAGCAACCCAACGTGAGTTTTGTTGATCATCTGCTTAAGTCGCCTTTGGGATTCCTCCAGTAGAGCCTGAATACGCTGCTGGTTCTGGTTTTTCTGGTGTCGTTGTAAACCGATGATGACCAACAAAATCATCAATAACAGCAACGCAGCGACACTCCAACCAATGACATTAATGGCTTGTTGAACTGACTTGGTCGGGATGAGATAGCTGACATACCAATTGAGGTCATCCAATTTAACGGTATGGGCAAAATAGCGTTGTTGTTCCAGCGTCCAAAAATGGATCACGGTGTTGTCGTAGAGCTTTTGTGTTTCCTCATCTACTGCATGGTTTGGCTCATTGAACCAGTCTGCGTTGTAAGTGGTGCTGCTCGACAGGAAGAAACGTTGATGGCGGTTTTGCAGTGTAATAATGTCTTGGCTGGTGATGGTTTGTTCTGTCAGAAGGCTCAAGTTAATTTGTACGACGACAATACCCGCGATGTTAAGGCCATCAAAAATCGGTGCCGATAAATAATACAGAGGGCTCGAGCCTTTGGTTTTATTTACCAGAGAGACGCCTTCACCTTGGCGATGAATCTGTTCAACAATGGCACGTCGATCTGAACGGCTAAATCGTTCATCGATGAGGCTGGAAACCAACACTTCACCAGAGGTGGAGAGGATCAACCAACCTTCGGTATTCGCGGCTTTGTCGAGTTGGGTTAACTGGGCTTGCAGCGGTTCATAGTAAGTCAAATTGCCTTTCACAAACGCAATAGTTTCGGGATTGTTGGTGACTAAATAAGGCAGGTGATAAAAGCGTTTCAGTGCTCGGCGGACTTCGCCGATGTAATCCAGTAGTTTTTGTTGCGCTTCGGTTTGCGTTTGTGCGCTGAGCAATTGGTGGGCGATTTCACGACTAGCACTGTAAGAAAATAGCACCATCGCGCTTGCAAAAATCACAAGCAACCATGTTTTCCCTTTTCCGCTGAGCGTCATACCGACTCCATCCAAGTACTCGTTTTCTTAAGATAAGTTATTGATTTTCAGTTCTGCTTCGTCCTGATTGATGACCCAATCCACATGCAGGTTTGCCGATTTAGATTTTTCCTGTGCGGTTCACAGCGATTACTTATCCAGATTGAGACAGAGTGCGCCTAACTGATTGGATGTTAAAGAGTTGTAATTAAGAAGTGAGATCTAGCTCCTTTTCTCCCTCGTGGTTTTTGCTACCGTTACGAAAGACGTTTTAAACAGGCAGTAATTCATGGCTTTTGAAAGCACCCCCAACATCGCACTTATTGAAGATGATGACATTGTTCGTCAGGCAACTAGCCAATGGCTGCAACTGGCCGGATTTAACGTTGAGGCATTCAGTACCGGTGACGCTGGAAAGGCGGCGATACTAAGTCAAGACTTTGATGCTGTTGTCAGTGATGTTCGCTTGCCTGATAGCGATGGCCTCTCGATTTTAGAAAGCCTTATTGACCATCATATCCAAACGCCCGTTATCCTGATCACCGGACATGGGGATGTGGATATGGCGGTGAGTGCGTTGCAAAAAGGCGCATTTGACTTTATTGAGAAACCATTTCAGCCAGAGCGACTCTCGCAACGTGTGACGGAAGCGGTCGAGACTTATCGAGCGCAGACGTCAACGCAAGATCGTCAAGAATATCTTGCGAGCGTAAGTGGGCTCGAGGAAGTACTGATTGGCCGAAGCCGAGTCATGCAGCAATTGCGTGAACAAGTTGCAAAGCTAGCGCGTATTGATACCAACGTCATTATTTATGGTGAAACGGGCTGTGGTAAAGAGCTGGTGGCTACCAGCCTGCATAAAGAAAGCCAACGAAAATTACATCGTTTCGTACCGATAAACTGTGGCGCGATTCCCGAAAATCTGTTCGAAAGTGAGCTGTTTGGTCA
>JABXIW010000309.1 GCA_013372875.1 Gammaproteobacteria bacterium
ATACCAAACGAACTACCAATCGTACGGAACAGATTGTAAATACTCGCCGCCGCAACAGATTGCTCTTTCGGAATCGTTAAATACGCCAAGGTTGATAGCGTCGAGAAGGTTAAACCAAGCCCCATCCCCTGAATCATGCTCGGCATCACTATCCAAAATGTATCGATCTGCAGTGAGTATTGCGTCATCAAATAGCTACCAATCCCGATGCAGCTCAAGCCAAAGACTATTTTGATTCTGGGATCGAATTGCGGATTGAGTTTAATCACCAAAATCAACATCGCCGCCGACGCCAACCCACGCGGTGCCATTAATAAGCCAGTGGTTGAGACCGGATAATCCAGCAAGCTTTCCAACAGCATTGGTTGTTGAGTCGTCAGACCAAACATCGCCATCGACACCACGGCAATCATCAATGACGAGACCATAAGGTTTCGGTCTTTCAGTAGCCACAATGGCGCTATTGGACTTTTGGTTTTCCAACTGCGATAGATCCACATCACCAATCCCATTACTGCGAGCAATATCGCCGTCTGAATCATACGTGAGTCGAGCCAGTCGTCTTCGTTACCTTTATCCAACACAAACTGCAACGCGCCCACACCTAATGCCATGTAACCGATGATCCACCAGTCAAAGTTAGGTTTGGATTTGTTGTCGATGTGGATATAGCGATAAATCAAAGAGGTACAGATCAAACCGAATGGCAAGTTGATGTAAAAAATCCAGCGCCAGTTGATGTTGTCGGTGATCACGCCACCCACGACTGGGCCCAAAATAGGACCAAGCAAAATGCCGATAGAGAAAATCGCCATCGCTTTGCCTTTTTGTTCGTACGGATAAATCTGTACTAACGTCGACTGCGCCAATGGAATCACCGACGCGCCGAAAGCGCCTTGGATAATGCGAAATAGCACCATCTCTTCAAGCGACTGTGCTTGCCCACAAAGCGCACTGGCAATCACAAAACCGATCACAGCAACCAGCATGACTTTGCGTTCACCAAAGCGCGACACCCAGAAACTGGTCATCGGAATGAAGATCGCTTCCGCCATGCTGTAACCCGTCAGCACCCACGTAATTTGGTCTGCCGTTGCGCCCAACGCGCCCATCATGTGCGATAGCGACACGTTCGCAACGGTCATATCGATTAACACCATGATGGCAGAAAGCATCACGGCGACGGTGGCAATCCCCCGTTTGTCTGCCGTAATTTGATGGCTCATTGCACGCTACTTTGCAAATCAATGGTGACTTCTGAGCTCGCACCCACGCGAAGTTGCGGCGCATCGGCCGGTACTTCTAATGCCAAACGTACAGGGAAACGCTGTTTAATTTTAACCCAGTTACCCGTTGCGTTTTCTGGTGGCATCAAGGAGAACGATGTACCACTCGCTGGCGACAGCTGTTCTACCGTTGCTTTCCACACCACGTCTGGGTACATATCAATCACCACATCCGCATGCATGCCAGGTTTAATATGAGTAAGATCGGTTTCTTTAAAGTTCGCGCGTACCCAATAGCTGTCTTTTAAAATCACAGGGAACAGCGTTTGACCCACGCTAACGACCGAGCCTACGTGCGTATTGATTTCACCGGCAATGCCATCCACTGGTGACGTAATGTCGGTGTAGCTCAAGTTCAGCTCCGCTTGCGCTAACTGTGCTGCAGCTTGTTGAACGACCGCAGCCTCTGCGCCTTCTTCACCACGGTTCGCAATGGCTTTTTCTACCGTCGCGCGCGCTTGCTCTAGGCTCGCTTGGGCATTGGCTAGTTTGTTTTTCGCCGTATCTAAATCTTGGTCTGACGCCAGTTTGCGTTTCACTAGAGAATCCGTACGTTTGTACTCCACTTGCGCTTCTGTCAGGTTAGATCGCGCCGCATCTAAGCCCGCAACAGCTTCAGTTACCTGCTTATCGGCAACGTCATGTTGCTGGACCGCCAATTGGTATGCCGCTTTTGCTTGCTTCACTGCCAACAAATATGGGCGTGAATCTATCTTCAGCAGTAGGTCACCTTTGTTAACAGATTGGAAGTCTTTGACATCCACAGAAACCACTTGGCCTTTTACCTGAGGCGCTACCGACAAAATTTTTGCCCTAACATAGGCATCTTCTGTGCTTGGGTGACTGTCTGAATACTGCCAAGACCAATACATCGCACCAAATGCGATAACACAGAGAGTGAAGAAAAGAGTTTTTACCAGCTTAGATCTGGCGGAAGAATGCTTCGCGATGTCGCCGCTCATTTATATTGTCCACTTGTTCAATTATGTGACCAGTGTAGGACTTTTCGATCTTGGAACAATAAAATGATCTGCAAGGTTAAGATCCAGTTTTAAACCTTGAACTATTGCTTGAATCGTGTGCAATCTAATACACACGGAAATGCAGATAAAAAAAGGGGCAGTCCCCGTAACCGCCCCTAAAGTCATGCCAATAATTGTAATGCGCGTGTAATGTGTGTAACTACCGCTTTTCTTAGAACTTGTAACCGCCGCTGATCATAAATACCCAAGGGTTAATTTTGACGTCGGTTTTTTGCTTCGCTCCACCAAATTTGTATGTTGCTTCTGTTTCAATGTTTGCATACCACGCAGATGCGTTAAGGAACCATTGATCGTTGATCATGTAGTCCA
>JABXIW010000304.1 GCA_013372875.1 Gammaproteobacteria bacterium
TGATTACTTTGTTAAAAAGCCTTTTGGAAATGCTCATTTAGAATTACTAAACTCCGCTTTCCAAAAGGCTTTTTGCCTCGTACTAAACGATTTTATCTCGCTATAAAGCTATACTATCTATCGTAGCTATTTCTCGTTTCATATAACTATTACTTGAAAATTCATAAATACATTTTCCAGATAGCACAAACACATTATTGAAACTTTCGAAACAGTTAATATTTAAAAGTTTCTTGTGAAGGAATTGCGAAGATATTTCATACTCTATACTTGGTAAAGGCCAGTTGTCATAAATAAGAAGCCAATTTTGTGCAAACTTATCAAAGCCTGTTTTTTTTAAGCTGTTTATTTTTCTCTGAACGAAGTAAAAAATTGCTTCAGCCCAGTCTTGCTCAACAGAATCTCCTAACCAGCCAGAACTTGGTAGGTTGTTATGGATTTCTTCAATTAGTTTTTTCGAGGATTTCTTAGGTTCGTTTGGTTTGTGGCGTGAAATAAAATATGTATCAGAGCTACTATCAACGGTATCTCTTAAAACTGCTTTATGGGCTTCGTTTTGCGGAATTGCTTCCGTATGCTCTATACCTACTTCATAGCCATTTATTTTAAGAAGAAAGTCTGGACGCTCTCTCTGTACAAGTTCAAGAGGATAAGAAAGATGGTTTGTATTCAATAATGCAGAAAGCAAATGAGTAATTGCGTAATACTCAACATGTTGTTTAGTTCGACCTTCTGCTCTTTTGGGTACATGCGTATCTGCATCTATTAATAAGTTAGCAAGTTCCGCTGAGTCTCTAGCTGAAAATAAATTTCCCATATAGAACTAATAGAGCTCTGTTTAAGTAGAGGCTGAAGTAGCTGCAACAACTCCACCTGCGGCTGCGGCTTGTTGGGCTGAGGCGGCGCTGGCGGATGCGCCTGAGGTTTGATCTGAGCCTGCGATAATGCAGTAGCTGTAACCTAAGCCTTTGAGTTCGTTTTCCCATTGGATGTCGCCAGTGAGAGCGTTTAGGGCGAATAAATGACCGCCGGAGTAGGCGATGATTTGATTGCCTTCTCGAATGAGGTTGGTCAATGAGCTGCCTTTTTTGATTTTGGTGCGCCAAACTTCGTTGCCAGTAGATTTATCAATGCAGGTGACATGGCCGGCCATTCCGATATAAACGTAATTCATAGGTTATCCTTCTGGTTGATGATTTATACTAATTGTTTGATTTATAACAATTAATTTAGCACTTCTTGCTATTTAGTTCTGTGAAAAACTGTAACAAGCCATTTTGATTGGATTGACCACACCAAAACCGCTGTGAAATCGCTTATTTATTGGCAAAAAGCATTTCCCAAACTCGGCGTTTTCATGTAAAATTCGCGCTCTTAAAAATTTGTAAGCCTTTGAAAACCTCGTAATACGGCGTTTTCAGGGTCTTTTTGTACTTTAAAACAGAGGATTTAAACGATGGTAGTCATTCGTTTAGCTCGTGGCGGTTCTAAAAAACGCCCTTTTTACCACTTAGTAGTTGCTGATCAACGTATGAAGCGTGATGGCCGTTTTATTGAGCGTGTAGGTTTCTTTAACCCTGTAGCTCGCGGCCAAGAAGAGCGTTTACGCGTTAATGCTGAGCGTGTTGAGCATTGGGTTGGCCAAGGCGCACAACCAAGCGCTCGTGTTGCTAAGTTGTTGAAAGATAACGCAGCTGCATAATTAGCTCTTAATTTTTTAAGAGCCGATCTTGGTAGATAGCCATATGTCATTGCCGGAAGATTTCAAACCTTTAGTGGTTGGCAAAGTTAACGGCGCTTATGGCATCAAAGGGTGGGTTAAGGTTTATTCCTATACCGATCCTAAGGAAAATATTCTTTCCTATAACCCTTGGTACATGAAAGTGAAAGGCCAATGGCAACCACTGGAAATTACCAATGGACGTGAGCAGGGCAAAACTGTGGTTGCTCACATTAAAGGTTGTGATGATCGGAACTTGGCAGAAAGTTACCACGGTAATGAACTGGCGATTGACGAATCACAACTTCCTCAATTAGAGGGCGACGATTATTATTGGCGCGATCTAGTGGGGCTATCAGTGGTTAACTTGCAAGGTGAAGACTTTGGCCAAGTAAAGAAGCTGATGGAAACTGGTGCAAATGATGTGTTGGTGGTGAAAGCCGACGGAAAAGAAGAAATTCTGATCCCATTTGTTCTAGAACACAGTGTTATTAAGGTAGATTTAGCCGCGAAATTAATCACGGTTGATTGGCAAGCCGACTACATTTAAGGCTGAGTCAGATGAATATTCATGTGATCAGCTTGTTTCCACAGATGTTTGATGTGGTAACTGAGCAAGGTGTTGTAGGTAGAGCCATTCAAAAAGGCAAAGTTGGCTTTGAGGTGACTAACCCAAGAGACTTTACCAGTGATAAACACCGTACGGTAGATGATCGACCTTATGGGGGCGGGCCAGGCATGTTAATGATGACCGAGCCATTAACCCAAGCGATTCGATTTGCTGATTCGAAATTAGCAATAGATGGCGAGCCAGTACATAAAGTCTATCTTTCACCGCAGGGTAAAAAGCTAGACCAAAAATTGGTTCAAGAATTGGCTGAAAAGCCAAATCTGCTTTTAGTAGCAGGGCGCTATGAAGGAATTGACGAGCGAGTGATTGAGTCGGAAATCGACCAAGAAATATCGTTAGGAGACTTTGTTCTTAGTGGAGGGGAAGTTGCGGCGATGGCCGTAATCGACGCGGTTGTTCGCGTAATGCCTGAGGTGCTCGGGCATGAGCAGTCGGCGGTTGAGGATTCGTTTAGTGGCGATGAGATAGCTTTGTTAGACCATCCACACTATACGCGCCCTGAGTTTTTTGAGGGCAAACAGGTTCCAAACATATTGCTAACTGGTGACCACGAGAAAATTCGTCGCTGGAGGCTGAAGCAATCTCTGGGCAGGACTTGGGTAAGACGCAAAGACTTGTTGCAAGGCGTTGAATTAAACGAAGAACAGCAAACTTTGTTGCAAGAATTTATCGATGAGTACGAAGCATAACTTTTTATTCGTCAAACATTATTAGTTTTTATTCTATTGAAAAGTAGAGCTCAAGTGAGGAGCACAGCCATGAACATTATCGATCAGTTAGAAGCTGAACAAATGACTAAAGAAGTACCGACTTTCGGTGCTGGTGACACTGTTGTTGTACA
>JABXIW010000192.1 GCA_013372875.1 Gammaproteobacteria bacterium
AAGGAGTTCGCTATGAGTAAGGAAATTGCGTTAACACTCGATAGTCGAAAGCGTCTCGGCTCAACGTACTTAAAACTGACTAAACCTAAAGTTGTCGCGCTAATGTTAGTCACCGCCATTGTTGGCATGAGCTTGGCTCCGGTCACTGATTTTCCTTGGATTCAAGCATCCATCGGATTGATTGGAATAGGACTAATGGCTGGTTCTGCCGCGGCATTTAATCATCTTATTGACCGCAGAATTGATGCAAGAATGGCTCGTACTCATACGCGTCCTTTACCGTCGGGAGATACCAATCCCTTGTCGGTTGCGATTTTTGCCGTGGCAATCGGCGTGGTTGGTTTTTTACTCCTATATGCTTGGGTAAACGCGCTCACAGCGTGGATGACGTTTTTGAGTTTACTGGGCTATGCGGTGGTTTACACCATGTATTTGAAGCGAGCAACGCCGCAAAATATTGTGATTGCTGGCATTGCCGGTGCAATGCCGCCACTCTTAGGTTGGACTGCGGTGACAGGCGAGTTGCATGGTAACGCTTGGCTATTGGTGATGATCATCTTCATCTGGACACCTCCGCATTTCTGGGCTCTCGCGATACATCGAGTGGAAGATTACCGCAAGGTCGACATTCCCATGCTGCCGGTAACCCATGGCATTGAATACACCAAAACGTCGATCTTACTTTATACGGTATTGCTCACATTGGTGTGCGTGATGCCTGTATTGGTGGGGATGGTCGGTTTTATCTATCTCTTTTCAGCATTGCTGCTAAATGCGGGTTTCATTTATCATGCGTGGAAACTCAAGTTTGCACCCGAGCCTAATAGCGCAATAGAGACATTTAAGTTCTCCATTTATCATCTGTTGGCGCTGTTTGTTGCGCTCCTAGCCGATCACTATATTGGAATGGTGTTGCAGTAAGTGAATAACTTAATGGTATATCTGTTAATAAAAAACGCCGCGAAAATTGCGGCGTTTTTTATTGTACGAGAGGAAAGATTACTGAATCTCTAACAACTCAACATCAAAAATCAAAACACTTGCAGGTGGAATTGGACCCGTGCCATTTTTGCCGTAGCCAAGTGTGCTCGGTACAAATAGACGGATTTTCTCACCCACAACCATGTATTGAAGACCTTCTTGCCAGCCTTTGATTACTTGGTTCAAACCAAATGTAATTGGCTCGCCACGATTTACAGAGCTATCGAAAACAGTGCCATCGATAAGCGTGCCGTGGTAGTGCACTTTCACTTTACTTGTTGCGGTTGGGTGAACGTCACCTGTACCTTTTTCTAGTACTAAGTATTGAAGCCCGCTCTCTGTCGTGATCACGCCTTCTTTTTTCGCATTTTCTAATAGGAAAGCTTGGCCTTTTGCAAAGTTCTCATCTGCCACTTTGTGGTTTGTCCAAGTGCGGTAAATGAAAAATGCAGCTAAAACAAAAATAATGATAGGAAACAAAAATTTAGACACGTTGACTCCTTGTCTATTTAGGTTGCTTAAGCAAATAGTTAATAGTTTCTGCCATTGCCTCAACGCTGTCATGGCCGCCAGTAATCACTTGGTACTTACCGTTTACGATAAACGCTGGCACAGAATTGATTTGGCCGCGAGTAGTGATGGATTCAGCTTTAGTGATGTATTCAAACAGTTTTTCCTGTTGAGCTTCATCAAGATGGTATGGGCTGATCAAGTTACGAGATTCAAAAGCTTTCTCTACTGCTTGTTGACGCTCTTCTGCTGTTGCATCTGCGCCCATTTGAACCGCTGCAAATAAATCAGCCATGAATGCTTTATCTGGTGTTGCGTCGAGCTGCATAGCAGCAGTGTAGAAGATAATAGCGCTGATCTGAGCACTTTCATTGAAAGTCACGTGCATCTTTTCAACTTTTTGCTCTGTTAGCGATTCAATTTGAGGGACAAACTCTTCCATTGAACGACAATGGCCGCAAGTTAGGGCAAAAGCTTCGGTTAGTGGCGCCAGATTGTATTCTTGAAGAGAAACAGGCAACACTTCGTATTGCTTACCTTGTTGTGGCTGACTATTGCCGCTGTCACATGCTGACAGAGCCGCAATAGCGGCAAATAAAGCGACGCTTTTTGAGATAGTTTTAAACATAACAACGCTCTGAGTGAGAAATTTACGGTAGTTTATCGGTTAACGATAGCGACTAAAACCATTAAATAACAATAAAGTGAGACGATTAGTAACAGATTGGTGTGGATATAACCGAATAGTGATGTGGTGTTAGCAAATTGGACGATTACTGTTTCGCAGCATAGGCGACAAGCTCTAACTGAGAATGGCACGAACGGTGCATATAAAACAATCAAATAGCGAAAAACACTAAAGAATATGTATTTTTCGTCGACATAGTGAACAAGAATTCTTTCTACGTTGGTAACGGTATGAAGCATTGGTTTTTCATTGTCTGTGGCATTCTTAGTGGGTGTAGCAGCCTTAATCCAAACATGGTTCCGGGGGGGAATATGTTGGATACAGCCCCAAAAACAAACACAGAGCTGAGACACCCTGAGTGGGGGTATGCGAGTGCATCTCACGTTTCGACGGCTCCACGTGTTAATCAGACGGCGAGGGCGGCCGAAAAAAAGTCTAACAACGTGACCTCACTAGAAATGTTCTTGGATAGACACAATATCCCGCATGAGACGATCAGTGGTGGTCACCTTATGATTCGTTTAAAAGAGCAAGTGCATTTTCAGACGGGGTCGGCGCAATTGTCGTCAAACTCACAAGATTGGTTACGAAAGCTGGGGCACTATTTAGCAGGCAGAACCGATGTGGATGTGGTGATTGATGGCCA
>JABXIW010000405.1 GCA_013372875.1 Gammaproteobacteria bacterium
ATGCTACATTCCATAGGAGACCACATTATGAAAAATTTAATCACAATCATCATGGGATTAGCGTTAACAGCCTGCGGCGGTGGAGGTGGCGGCGGTGATAAAAGCGGTGACAGTTCAACGCCTCCCCCAACTCAGACCACCATCGTGGTCGAAGAACCAAGCATGCAAACGCTGAACGTACCAGATGGCTACGACTACGATCCGATCGTCACTCGTGCTCTATCTGTTGACATTAGTGGCTACTCTTCACAACGCGCGCACCTTAGTGTCTATAAAGAGTATCAAGAGACGACTTCAGGTACCTATCAAGCGAAATACGCAAGCAAAGTAGCTTCTGAAGCACTCATCAACGGAAAAGCCGAAATGAATTTTCCGGTCTCCGATAGCCAAGGAAATCTGTTAGTCGAAGTTTGGTTTTATGACGGTTCAGACCCCGTGCAGCACGTGATATCAGCACAAGATTCATTTTGGCGCCTGTAAGCATTAATGTCATGAATAGCAAACAAACCTAAACCTCTTAGAGATGTTAAATATCAGCAAAAATCGCATCGTTCTTTGAACATGCGATTTTTTTATTGTAAAACAATAGGCTTACGCTAGCCTAAACGGGTGGAACTCAACTTGGATAACCCCAAAACTTACATTTTGGTCCTCTTCGGTTCGATTGCTCTGCTCCTTTTACTTTTGTGGGGCTCACCCACCAGCGAAAAAACCTTATCAGCGACCGTCATCAGCAACACTTTGACTCAGTCTTTAGACGGGCAACGACGTTACCTGACGATAGACGCTCCTGATATCGAACAACAACGCGTCGCCGTTCCGATAACAACTGATTGTGCGATCGGTTCGACAGCCACATTTAGGCAAGCGACAAGCTCAACTTTTGAACCATCACTTTCATTCGTCAGCTGTAACTAGAACAGTGGTCATTCCCACGACAAGAAGGATTTAGCAATGCAAGCATTGATCAGTGCAAAAGAACTCCATGCCCTACTCGACCAACAAAATGTAAAGCTTTTAGACGCAAGCATTAGCTTTCAAATTCCTTCGGAAAGCAAAAAAATCACCGATAAATGGATTCCAAACACTTACCGTTTTGATTACGACAATGACTTTTGTCTGCCTGATACCTCTTTGCCACACATGATGCCAACCGAAGCAGGATTTAATGTAAGCGCACAAAAGCTTGGGCTAAATAACGAAGACTTGATCATCGTTTATGACAACTCAGGTACGCTTGCTTCACCACGCGCATGGTGGATGCTCCAAGCGATGGGACACGAGAACGTCAAAGTACTTAATGGTGGACTTCCAGCTTGGATAGAAGCGGGATTGCCCGTCGTAGATTCGCTCGCAAAACCTGAACAATTAGGAAATTTTTCGGGAAAATTAAATAAAAATGCATTTTTGGACGCAAATGCAGTATTAGAGTACTCAAACAATTGCAGTGCGCATATTGTTGATGCTCGCTCACGAGCGCGCTTTTTTGGTGAAGTGCCTGAGCCAAGAGAAGGATTGCGCAGTGGCCATATTCCAAACTCGTTGTGCCTGCCTTTTCAAGAACTGCTGGATAACGGTTACATCAAACCGAACTCAGAATTGAAACAAGCATTTAGCGAACTGTCGCTATATAATGACAATTCAATCATTTTCAGCTGTGGCTCAGGTGTGACTGCCTGTATTTTATTGTTGGCAGCTCATCAACTTGGCTTACGCAACTTATCTGTTTATGACGGTTCATGGACAGAATGGGGTGCAGACTGCTCACTGCCAATTACGCGTTAAGCTAGGGGTTATCAAAACAATATGGTCGGATTAAAGAAGAACATTTGGACTCTTTACATGATGCTGCTCACCGTCAGTATCGTGACATTTTCGCTATTCGGCTATTACCACTACCAAGCAACGTTAGACAAATACAAAGACAAACAGCTCCTACAATTGGAGCTGTTTGCTTCCTCCGTTGAGTCACTTTTAAAAGGGCAAGAATCGCTGCTAGAAGTCGTTGGTCATCAACTGGTGGAGCAAAATAGCTTCACTCGTACCGCGGCCATTCAAACTCGCCCAATGTTAGATAAACTTCTCAACATTCATCCGGCGATCATCGGTTTTGGCTTGACCAATCCCAACGGCGACTACATTTCCGTTAGCTCGAACTTGATTTTGGAAAAGCTACACAATCTCAAGCAAGATCCGCTGACCAGAGAGACCTTCCTTGAAGCGTTGAGCTCCGATCGCATGGTGATCGGCAGAACCTACTTTATGGAAGCGCAAGATTCGTTAGTTATTCCCATTCGTAAAGCGATTCCAGATAAAAATGGCGTAGTACAAGCGGTAATGACGGCTGGCTTTAACATGAATACGTCGTCAGTGTTTCGTAACGACATTCATGCTAATGAACACAATCGCGTGTCCCTAATTAGAAACGACGGCTACCTTACGTTTAGCTCATCTGAAGACACCACGATCAAGGACTATCAAAAGCCCGCCGATGATTTAAATAAACAAGCCTTATTGGATCAAATCCAGCAAGACTACGGCTGGGATACCGACCAAGTAAAACAGCTAACCCGAGCAATCAATGTCGTCGTCGACACCCAACGTTTGAATGAATTAATCACACTCAAATACCTTCCTGATTATGGCTTATGGGCGGCGTCGTCGACCGATTTGGGCTTCATTAAGCGCGGCTTTTACAGCCAATTTGCGTTTTACTGCATCGTCTTTCTGATCGTTCAAGCAGCGTTTTATGCGCTGTTTCGCTCAATCGCTAACAATGAACACGAAACCAAAGAGCGTTTGCTTTACCAAGCTTGCCATGATCATCTAACTCGCCTACCTAATCGTGAATATTTGCGTTCCAACATTCAACGTTGGATGTGTGGCAGCAGTAACCCGTTCACCTTAATGTTCATTGATATCGATAACTTCAAATCGGTCAATGACACACACGGCCACGAATTTGGTGACGAAGTTCTAAAACAGATCTCGACTCGCCTTAACCACTTTTC
>JABXIW010000098.1 GCA_013372875.1 Gammaproteobacteria bacterium
ATCGGTGACATGAAGACGGGGTCGTACCTATCGACTATGGCTCAAGGTAACATTAATCCGCATTGGTTACCTGTAATCCTGTTCTTGTTGTCGGGTCTAATGGCGTTCTCAACCGGTACTTCATGGGGTACATTCGGTATCATGTTACCAATCGCTGGTGATATGGCGGGTGCAACTGACATCGCACTAATGCTTCCTATGCTAAGTGCGGTTTTGGCCGGTGCAGTATTCGGTGACCACTGTTCACCAATTTCGGACACGACTATTTTGTCTTCGACAGGTGCTCGTTGTAATCACATCGACCACGTATCGACTCAGTTGCCTTATGCGCTGTCAGTTGCTTTGGTTTCATGTGTCGGCTTTATTGCACTTGGTATGACAACGTCAATCGCGTTCTCTTTCATTGCAGCGTCGATTACATTTGTTATCGTCTGTGCTGTTCTATCATGGTTGTCGAAATCGAAAATAGCATCATGTCAGAGCGCTTAATGGCAATATGATTTGTTGAAAAGAGGAAGCTCCGCTAGTAACTAGCGGAGCTTTTTTTTAACGCGATTTAGGTGAGGGGGGCAATCGCGTTTTTGGGGATAACCTTTAAGATTCTGGTTGTGTGAAGTCAGGTGTTGGACAGTCTTCATACGACGATGGCAGAATTGGAACATCATTGTTGTTATTCAAACCATCCAAAACCGTCTTGATCTGATCAATTTGAGTGATGTCTGAACCTTCCCAAGCACTGACCGCGTTACTAATGATATCTCCAATAGACATCCACTGATCGCCAAACCAAATAACGGTAGTTTGGGTTAAACCCTCAGAGGTTGGGCGATGTCGAGTGTTAAAGATAAATGCAAGCAGTTGCTGAGCTAGCTGCTCTTTATGCTCGTTAAGGTCCGCGTTGCCATTGCTATCGACCAAGAATTGTGACACTTCGGATTGCCAAGTCCCGGCCATCCAAGTAGCAGAATCGCCGCTAAATGCTGCTTCAACTGGCTCTCCACCAGTAAATTTACCGTCAAATGGCTCGTCACCAGATCCAAAGTAGTTACTTGGAGAGGCGTAAGGGGCTAATCCATTCACATATACTCTATCGGCTTCAGTTAGTTCACTTAAGCCATTTTTGTTGTGCCAGTAACCTTTGGTGTCAAAGTCTGCGGTAATTTCACAAATGTTATTGAAGTGCACTTCATTACCATTAAGTGCGTCACTGCGGTTGTAAACTTCACCGATAATGAGAGGGACGCCTTTTTCCATTTTCATGACAGATTTTACGTCGAACGAAATGGTGTGATCACTGGTATTGTTCCATGCAGCAGAAAGGCTTTCGCTCACTTCATAAGGCGCGGGATCTTCACCGCGAACATTTGGAACGAGAACGAAGAATGTGGCACAGCCATCCTCTCCTGTCATCCGCTGTACGTAACCATTGGCATCGACTTCCGCTAAATTCTCGCCTTCTGGAAGAACACCGGCATCAAGAAGAAGTTGTTCTATCACTAAGAATTCACCATTTTCTGGATACTCAGGGTTGAATGGTTTAGGAACGGGTACACTGTCAGGTATGTAAAGGTTGACCGGCCAATTCGGAATCAAGCCTTCGCCTTCATCATGAATACCGTTACCGTTCATATCGAACGACTTACACACTTTAAGATTGGCAATGCCGATAGAACCAAAACGGATGGTTAACACGGGATCATCACTAAAGGTTGGTTGAGCCCAAGCACTAGGCATGAAACCAACGTCATTCTCCTCATTACCGCTGGCTTCATCTGTGTCCTCACCAGCAGAACGTTTGATGGTTTCGTCGAAGTCGGTTTGACATGCTAGAGCGTTTGCAAAGCCTATATGCAGATCGCCATCTTCGAACGTCGGTGCAAAGTCTCTTAAATCCGCGAAGGTTGTGAAGTGAGTGAATGGGGTGTTCATTGCGGTAAAACCAACTTTTTTCGCCCACCACATGAATTGGTCTAAGCTCCATTGATGGTCTTCAACCCCAAAAACACTAAACGTGATTGGCTCGTCAGGAGAATCATTGGAAAGTTTAGTATTACGCATACCACCCATTTCCATCGCTAAGTCACGAATACCGAACTCCCAATTAGGAATAACTTCATCGATGATAGGATCATATTGGCAGTTCAGGTTTCTGTCGTGGAACGCACGAAAAGCAATATCAAAGTTTGGCGGTTCTGGCTCTGCAGTCTTCGCTTTGAAGTTATCTGTTTTCGAGAATCGAGGGATAAATCCAAAGAACCCGGCACAGTTTTCACCAGTTTCTTCGCCATACAGGTCAGTACCTTCACAAGCGGCTTCTACGCTCGCTGCTGTGGATACCCAAGCTTTGTAAACCCCACCGGAGTTAGGTGTGTTGGCAAATGGAAATAGCTGTATGGTTTCTCCATCAGGCAGAGAAGTAGGGTCGACATCTAAATACTCACTTCCCAATTGATGTCGACATTCTATGTCTATCGATTGGGTGACCATTTTGCCGCGAACTTTAACTTCTTGAGTGAGCGTGACGACGTCATTCATATATGTCACACCACCTTCACCGTCGAAATAGAAAAGACGACAGGCTAATGGTTCTGCGTAAAACTCTTCGGCGTTTCTAGCGTTCTTGCCTTTGATTTTTACATCTTGATAGCAGGTACCACCGTTGGTGTCTGCGCTATCTAAAGTACTTGATAACAAACATTTACCTGATGGATCGGTAACTTGAAAATAATACAAACCAGCAGGCAGTGCTGCGGCTGTCCTTGGTGCGTTAGGCCCAGGGCCTCCATCTAAAAATACTTCTTGTTTAGACTCGTAGCGGACATTTTCATTGACGATATCACCAGCAGGTGTCGTCGTGAATATTGCGCCATCTAATCTAGCGAAAGCTGGTACAGCAAACATGATAGCTAACGAAGATATCGCAAGAGTTGTTGTCCTTAATTTGGATAAAAACCTGTTGATATTCATTTTTTGCTCCTGTGTCATCATGAGTGACGACACAGGATACAAAGGCAAAGAGTATGCCTATTTTAACTTATTGATTTAAAAGAGCCTTACATGACGTGTTTTATATGAAAAAGCTAAGTAAATGATATGTCGTGATTTCGTTGTTACACTGTGTTGCGTTACACATGTACACATTGTCAGATGTTGATATTGTACTTCTTAATCAGCCGATAAAGTGTTGTTCTAGAAATACCTAGATGGCGTGCGGCTGCGCTCATATTGTGTTTATTTTCTTCGATGGCCTGTAACAAATAGTCGAGGTCAATTTGATCAACAGAAGGGAGTAATTGCCTTTCACTGTTCTCAAGCCCTAAATCAGCAACGAGTAGGGTATTGTCTTCACACATGACAATTGCTCGCTGAATCACATTACGCAGCTCACGTACATTTCCAGGCCAACGATGTTTAAGCAGTTTTGCTTTCACTTCTTCGGACATGTTGTGTACTTGACCATGAGATAAATCTGTTAAAAAGTGCTCAGACAGCATCAAAATGTCTTTGCCTCTTTTTCGAAGTGGAGGAATAGTCAGCGGTAATATATTGAGTCGATAAAATAGATCCTCCCTAAATTCTCCTTGTACGACTTCGCTTTTTAAATCCACGTGGCTGGCGGCAATCACACGACAATCAACATCGATAAATTTATCCGCACCTACTTTGTGTATTTGTTTGCTTTCTAAAAAGTGAAGGAGGTGTATTTGAAGATCCGAAGGCATATCTCCAATCTCATCGAGAAATAAAGTGCCTTTGTGTGCTTTTTGAATAAAACCAATCCGGTCAGAAATGGCACCTGTAAATGCACCTTTTTCGTGGCCAAAAAGTTCGGAAGCAATCAAGCCACTTGGAATCGCACCGCAGTTAACCTCTACAAAGGGTGATGAGCGTCGACTAGATAACTGATGGATGAGTCGAGCACACAACCCTTTACCCACACCAGTTTCACCTTGTATGAGTACTTCAGCGTCACATTGCGCGTACTTTTTAATGGCATTTCGAAGCTCGTGGATACAAGCGCTATTCCCAATAAGAGGATATAGCTCCGCCTCGCTGAATTGCACCGTTTGTTTGGTACTACCTTTTCGCAGTTTCATCATTAATCACTATTTTTGCCCCACTGAAATAATAGTTTTGAATTAGCCGTCTCAATCGTGAGTGAATGTCTCTTTATTGAGAAGTTTGTTAATTACTGTGGGTGGTAAAGTCTAAATGTTTGTTTCGGAGAAATTTTATACTAGGGACTTTTTTTGCTAGGAAAATCGTTGTATAGCAACTTCATTTCTTGCACACTATCGCAATGAAACTAAAAATAAACACTTAAAAAACATAGGTTTGAAAAAATAGTTAAGAAAAGTTCAATTTCGGTATTGAAAAATTAAGAATCCTTGGTTAGTGTGGTTACTAACGAAGCAACTAACTAAAGTCTTAAATAAGTATGCGTAAT
>JABXIW010000148.1 GCA_013372875.1 Gammaproteobacteria bacterium
CCCAATGGGGTGACGAAGGTAAAGGTAAGATCGTTGACCTTTTAACTGAGCAAGCAAAAGCGGTGGTTCGCTATCAAGGCGGACATAATGCAGGTCACACTTTAGTGATCGAAGGCGAAAAAACCGTTCTCCACCTTATTCCATCAGGTATCTTAAATGAAGGTGTTATGTGCTACATCGGTAATGGTGTAGTTTTAGCTCCTGATGCTTTGAAAAAAGAAATGGATATGTTGGAAGCGCGCGGCGTAGCAGTAAAAGACAAGTTACGCATTAGCCCAGCTTGCCCATTGATTCTTCCTTACCATATTGCACTTGATAACGCTCGTGAAGCCGCCCGCGATCCTGAAAAGAAGATTGGTACTACTGGCCGTGGTATCGGTCCAGCTTATGAAGATAAGGTTTCTCGTCGTGGTTTGCGCGTTGAAGATTTATTCGATCAAAAGCGCCTTGAAGAAAAGCTATCAGAAGTGATGAAGTTACATAACTTTGCCTTGACTAAATTCTATGGTGCTGAAGCGGTAGATTATGATGCGACCCTAGCATTATGCAAAGAATTCGCAGTAATGCTTAAGCCATTATTGGACGACGTCCCTGCGACTTTGGCCGATATGCGTCGTGCTGGCGATAAGCTAATGTTTGAGGGTGCGCAAGGTACTTTGCTGGATATCGACCATGGTACCTACCCATTCGTAACTTCATCGAATACCACTGCTGGTGGTGTTGCGACAGGCTCGGGTGTTGGCCCTCGTCATATTGATTATGTTTTGGGTATCACTAAGGCTTACACTACTCGTGTAGGTGGTGGCCCATTCCCAACCGAGTTGTTTGATGATACTGGGATGCACTTAGCTAAGGTTGGTAACGAGTTTGGTGCAACAACTGGTCGTCCACGCCGTTGTGGCTGGTTGGATGCTGTTGCACTGAAGCGAGCTGTGGATATCAACTCAGTTTCTGGTCTTTGTATGACCAAGCTCGACGTATTGGATGGTTTAGAAACGGTTAAAATTGCCGTTTCTTATAATTGCGCGAATAAAGGTGAATTGAACAATACGCCATGCGGAGCTGATGATTATAAAACCCTTGAGCCAGTTTATATCGAAATGCCAGGCTGGTCAGAAACTACATTTGGCGCTAAGTCATTAGATGATTTACCGCAAAACGCTATCGACTTTATTGCTAAAGTTGAAGAAATTGTGGGTGTGCCAGTGGATATTATCTCAACTGGGCCAGATCGAGTGGAAACCATTATTAAGCGCCATCCATTTGAAGCTTGATATATGTTTCAAATAAGTTAGATTAAAGCGACCATTAGGTCGCTTTTTTTATGCAATTTTAAGGTTAAATTTATGCAGTGGCAGTTCAATGATTACTGGGTGGATACTAATATTGATAAGTTGAATATTGATCGAATTCACCAGTTTCTTGATAAGGAGTCTAGTTGGGCTAATGGTATTTCTAAGGAGCTCGTTAAAAAGTCGATTGATAATTCAATTAACTTCGGCCTCTATAAGGATAAGCTAATGGTTGGCTACGCTAGAGTAATTACCGATAAAGCAACCTTTGCCAATATGGTTGATGTTTTTATTGAACCTAATCAACAAGGCAAAGGATTAAGTCATTATTTAATGCAAGCAGTAGATGTTCATCCTGATTTACAAGGTATTCGACGGTTTACTTTAGCGACTTCAACCGCCAAGTTTTTATATGAAAAGTATGGCTTTACAGAACTTAATAACCCTTCCACTATGATGGAACGTTATTTTCCCAATATTTACAATGAGAATAATAATGACTAATACTATACAGAAGGGTGTTTACCAACACTTCAAAGGCCAAAAATATGAAATCTTGGATGTGGCAACCCATTCTGAAACGGGTGAGCAATATGTAGTTTATAAAGCTCTTTATGGTGACTTTGGAACTTGGATAAGACCATTGGAAATGTTTACCGAAACCATCGAACGAGATGGCAAAGTCATTCGTCGGTTTGAATATCTAAAATCTTCTCTTTGATTTCAGCAAAAATTACGCGTATTGTATTAGCTGTAGAACAGAAGGCATTGATTTTACGCGGATATTTCCTATGGACGACAAAAATTACTTTTCCGATATTGCCCAGCAGTATCAACGCAATCGACCCGATTACCCCTCTGAAATTTTTCAGTACCTTTCTATGGTTTGCGATAATCACCAGCTGGCTTGGGATGTGGGAACTGGTACTGGGCAAGCGGCGGCGCAATTAGCCAATCAATTCGACAAGGTGATTGCCACTGATGAAAGTATTGAGCAAATTGCCCATGCTAAAAAATTTCCAAACGTTACTTATCTTCGAGAAACGGCAGAAAACGCGACCCTTGAAGATCAAAGTGTAGACTTGATTACGGTAGCCCAAGCCTTGCACTGGTTTGATTTCGATGCCTTTATGCAGCAAGTGGAAAGGGTATTAAAGCCTGGAGGGATATTTGCTGCCTGGTGTTATTCATTGGTGCACATCAACCCTGAAGTCGATAAAAGTATCAAACTGCTTTACGACGATATTCTGGGTGATTATTGGTCAAAGCGACGCCATTGGATTGATGCTGGTTATAGCAATTTTGAGTTTCCACACCCTTTATTGATGCCGCCAAAAATTCAAATGGAAATTACTTGGTCTTATCAACAGTTTGCCGATTATTTAAGAACTTGGTCTGCAGTTCAAAAATACAAAAGTATGGAAGGCGAAGACCCAGTGAATTTAATATTGCAGCCATTGGAATTTGCTTGGTGCGATACTGGTCATATGAAAAAATGCATGTGGCCATTGCAATTCAAAATCTTTAGAAAACCTGCCTAAATAACCAATATTTATTGGAGGATACAATGAATCTTAAATTAATTGCAGTCGTTATAACTTTATTGATGATAACCAGTTGTGCTGGCGCTAGGAAAGGCATGAGTGCAGATAATTGTCGTTATGCAATTGATGCCGCTTATAAAGAACTCAGTTTCGCAGAATCAGAAGGCTTTGCGGGTACAGTTAATTACACCAAGGCCGCTTCTTTGATAACGGCCGCTAAAACCAACCAAACTTTTGAAAGTTACGATGCTTGCGTAGAAAATGCGAAAAAAGCTCGCTACTATATTCGAGAATCGAAAAAAGAGTAACTTCGGAATCGTATAAGGCGGCTGAGGCCGCCTTTTTTATTGCGGATACTTATGCATAAGATGGATATAAGTCATCAGACTGATTACAATAAGGAAAAATAAAGGTAACTCTATGCCATCGAATAACAACTCAGATCCCCAAGCATCATTAGAAGCCCAGCGCTATCAAAATCCGATAGCCAGTCGTCAATTCATTTTGCAAACCTTAGAAAAGTCGGGCGAGCCCCTTTCTTTTGATGAGTTAAGTGAACAACTTAAGATTACTGAGTCTGACGATAAACGAGCTTTGCATAAGCGTTTAAACGCCATGGAGCGTGATGGCCAGTTGTTATGCAATCGTAAAGGCGATTATTGTTTGGTAGATGCCACTGATTTAGTGCGCGGAACAGTCCTAGCGCATAGAGATGGTTTTGGCTACTTGGAGTTGGAGCAAGGCGGTGAAGATTGGTATTTATCACCTCGTGAGATGCACAATGTGTTTCATGGCGACAAGGTTTTAGCCAGAATCAAAAAGGTTAATCGCAAAGGCAAAACCGAAGGTGATATCGTAGAAATTCTTGATGGCTCTACCACTCACGTGGTGGGGCGTTTATTTGAGGAGAATGGTCTTTATTTTGTTTCTTCAGAAGATTCACGCAT
This sequence comes from Gammaproteobacteria bacterium, assembly GCA_013372875.1. The sequence goes on from JABXIW010000148.1 coordinate 3,784, forward strand.
TCAGCACGATTTAATTGTCGATTTAAGCTCTGGCTTGCAGGCAGAAACAGGGCAAGTGGTAGTTGCAGAGATTGTTCAGCGTCCGCGTAAAAATCGTCATGCCCGTGGCAGAATCACCGAAGTCTTAGGTGATTACCTATCTGCAGGGATGGAAATTGAAATTGCCATTCGCAGTCATGGCATTCCGCATGAATGGCCCGAAGCCGTTAATCAGCAAGTTACTGAACTGCCAGTTGAAATAACTGAGAGCGATTGGAAGTCTGAGTCGGGGCAAAGAGTTGATTTGCGGGACTTACCGCTAGTTACTATTGATGGCGAAGACGCGCGCGACTTTGACGATGCGGTTTATTGCCGTAAAGAGCCCAATGGCGGATGGCGTTTATGGGTAGCGATTGCCGATGTTAGCCATTACGTGCAACCAGATTCGGCACTGGATGATGAGGCGATCCAGCGCGGCAACTCGGTGTATTTCCCCAATTATGTTGTGCCTATGCTGCCTGAGCTATTATCCAATGGTTTGTGTTCATTGAATCCTAAAGTCGATAGGCTTTGTATGGTTTCTGAAATGGAACTAGATTCAAGTGGTAAAGTTGTTGACTCGAAATTCTACCCCGCGGTTATGCACTCTCATGCGCGCTTTACTTATACCAAAGTCTGGTCAATTCTAAATAGTGACCAAGCCGATCATCAAAAGTTAAGAGAAGAGTATCAGCCTTTAGTACAAGATTTGGAAAACCTGTATGAACTGTTTAAAGCGCGCTTAAAATTGAAGCATAAGCGTGGCTCAATTGAGTTTGAAACCACTGAAACACAGATTATTTTTAACCAAGATCGCAAGATCGAAAAAATTGTTGGCTTGGTCCGTAACGATGCACACAAGATCATTGAAGAGTGCATGATCTGCGCCAACGTAGCTGCAGCTGAATTTATTCTAAAAAATAAAGTCCCTGGGGTTTACCGTATTCACGAAGGGCCATCAGAAGAAAGGCTGGAAAAATTTCGAGCTTTCTTGGGAGAATTAGGACTTTTCTTATTTGGTGGGCAAAATCCAGAGCCAAAAGATTACCGAGAATTGCATAACTCGATTTCGGAACGACCTGATTATGAGTTGATCCAATCCATGATGCTGCGCTCCATGATGCAAGCGGTTTATAGCCCTGAAAATGAAGGCCATTTTGGTTTAGCATTCGAATCCTATACCCACTTTACTTCACCGATCCGACGCTATCCTGATTTATTGGTGCATCGTATCATTAAAAGTATCCTGGCTGAAAAAGAGTCATTAGTCGGAACAGAGTCTGGCCAGTCTTATTCCGATGCCGAGTTGGTGCAACTGTGTGAGCATTCATCAATGACCGAACGCCGAGCAGATAAAGCTACGCGAGAAGTGGTGGATTGGCTCAAGTGTGAATATATGCTGACTCGTGTTGGTGAAGAATATTGGGGAACTATCTCAACCGTTACTAGTTTTGGTATTTTCGTTCAGTTAGACGAATTGCACGTTGATGGATTAATTCATATAAGCGCACTTGATGGTGATTATTATCATTTTGATGCAGCTAAAATGCGCTTAATTGGTGAGCGAAGTCGTCAAAGTTTTAGAGTCGGTGATCGCTGCTTGATTAAAGTTGGTCGAGTCGATCTTGAAGATAAGAAAATAGATTTTGATCTAGTTAAGCGTGAGTCTGTACAGCGTGATGAAGTCAAAGGTTCGGAACGGAGAAAGCTCTATGCCAAAGCCAAACGCAGCGGCTCAATACCCAAAAGCGATGCAAAAGGCAAAAAGGGGCAATCAAAAGGCTATGGCAAAAACACTAAAGCCAAACGTGGTAAAAGCGGTAAGCGCAAACGTAAATAGTTTTTAAGAGAACATAATGTCAGAAATAGTATTTGGAATTCATGCAGTAGAAGTTTTGCTGAAAAGAAACAGCGAAGCGATCAACCAAATTTATGTGCAAAATAATCGACGTGATCAGCGTTTGCATAAACTGATTAAATTAGCGCAAACCAAAAATGTAAAAGTGGTGCAAAAAAGCCGTGAAGAACTGGATGAGCTAACTGAACAGCGTCATCAAGGTGTGATTGCTCGATGCGGTCAGCTAAAAAAGACCAGCTATCATGAAAAGCATATTCCTGAACTACTGGATACCATTAGTGGCGATCCATTTATTCTATTTTTAGATGGTGTGACGGATCCACATAACCTCGGTGCTTGCTTGCGAAGCGCCGATGCCGCAGGCGTTAACATGGTGATAGCGCCAAAGGATAATGCCACAGGCATAACCGATGTGGTTAGAAAGGTTGCTTGTGGAGCAGCCGAAGCAATTCCATTTATCATGGTGACGAATCTTGCGCGCACAATGAAATTGCTACAAGAAAGAGGCGTATGGATTTATGGCACTGCTGGTGAAGCCGAGCATGATATTTATCAATCAAATCTTACTGGCCCAATCGCCATTGTCATGGGCGCTGAAGGCGACGGAATGCGCAGGCTAACTAAAGAAACCTGCGATCATCTTATTAAAATTCCAATGGCGGGCGAAGTCTCCAGCCTTAATGTCTCCGTCGCCACTGGAGTAACTTTATTTGAAATAGTCAGACAAAGAAACTGAACTAAATTACAAAACTAATAACCAAGAAAATATAGCGAACAAGGAGAAGGAAAATGAAGAAAGTCTTAATTGGCTTGTTGGCGCTGTCTGTAGCTGGAAACACTTACTTTTTACTAAAGCCCAAAGAAATTGCGATTAAAGAAATTCAACCAGAGAAAGTGGTTGTTACCGAAACAAAGACTATTACTTTGGATGATGGCGTTTTGCAAGAGCAGATACGGTTATTAACAAATAAGTTATCTAAAGCCGAAGCAGAAATATTGAGATTGCAAACAGAAGTTGATCTACATGAAGAGAGAATTGCGTTAAAAAAGCTTAATAATGATATTCAAAAAGAAACGCAAGAAAGCCTTTCTTCTGATGTAGTAAAGCTAACAGATGAGCAAATGAAAAGGCATGAAGAGAAACGAAAAGCAATTATAGCGCTCTACTCTAAAGAGTCGGTGGATGGGGTATGGGCATACCAAGCTCAAGATGAAATTCGGCAAGCTTTGAATGATTTGGGAGATTCAGACTCATATAGTTTTGATGAGTTATCTTGTAAAACTACGGTATGTAGACTTAAATTAAATCCGTATAAAGAGGGGCAGGCGGCTAAAAATATGGCTATTATGAATGCAACGATGGCTTTAGTCATGCAGCCAAACCTCGATTTGCAAATGTCAGGCGCTGAACATTTGAAAGATGAAGATGATGGAGTGCTTATATACATTTCCAAAAAGCAACCATAGAAAGGCGTAAAGTTATTAATTGATTAGGTCATAACAGGAAGGAAAGTAATGAATAAAATACTAATAGGACTGCTTGCGCTATCAATAGTTGGAAATGCATATCTTTTAATTAAGCCCAAAGAAGTTGTGGTTGAAAAATCAGAGCCTGAAAAGGTGGTAGTTAAAGAAACGGAAGTGGTGACTTTGGATGATGAAGAGCTGAAAGAGAAGCATAAAGCATTAGAAACAAAGTTGTCAGAAACAGAGCTTAAACTTGCCAATGCTTTAAATGAATTAGAACTGATTAAAGACCGTGAAGCCTTGGCTAAACTTTCGGAAGAAGTTAGTGATGAAAACACAATAAAAGCCATTGAGGATGGTACTTTAGACGAAGATTTTGCCAAAAAAATCGAGCAAGAACGAGAAGATACAAAAAAGCTTTTTGAAAAGGAAGCTATTGATGAGGCATGGGCTTATCAAACACAAGATGCCATAAACAATGTTATTCATGAGCATGGTGACGTGTCTTTATATGGTGTGAGCAGTCTGAGTTGTAAAACAACCATCTGTAAAGTGATATTAAAACCTGTCCACAACTCTGAAGGAGCAGGGATGATGGCGGGTATGAATGCTTCGTTTGCACTTAATAAAGATGAAACCTTGAAAGGATATAAAACCAGCTTTAGCTTTGATCATGAAAACAATAGCCAAGAAGTAGAGTTGTTTATACATAAAGGTGATTAATATCTAAAAAGGGCTCATTGAGCCCTTTGCTTATCGACAGCTAGCAGGTAAAAACTTAGCTTCAATATCAGTTTTATTATCACCTGCGGCAGTCATACCATCGGCGGGCTTGTCACCGCCACACAGCCATGAGATTGGGCTGGTTGGGCTCTCAGTTACAAAAGCAGGTCGAATGGTAAGCACTTTATCCTGCAGCGGCGCATTGACTTTCTGCCCCATGGTTACATGAATCGCACCATCTTCAATATCTACTCTCTTTACAAAGTTTCCGATTAAATGTTCAGCTTTTGGCGCTCCTGCTTCTAAATTATCTTTAGGGAATTTGGTGTGGTATTTGTAATATTCTTGAATGGTGGCTTTAGCTTCACCCGCAAGCGATATGCTTTCGATAACTTTTGAGCGAATGACATAATCTTGGTAAGCGGGTAAGGCTATGGCCGCCAATATTCCAATAATCGCAATTACAATCATTAGCTCGATTAAGGTAAAACCTTTTTGCAAAATTTTCATTAGAATACGGCTCCTAACTTAAAGATGGGTAAGTAAATGGTATAAACTAAATTGGCAACGATCATAAACATTAAGATCAACAGCAAAGTTGATAAGCCGCTAGTTTTTTTATTGGCACTTTCAATGGTTTCTGTTTCGATTTCAGTCAGCATAATTGGTAACTCTTTTTCCTGAGTTCCCAGCTCAAAAATAGCATTTAACTTATCTATTTCACTTTTACGCAATAACTGATCTAAGTTGTAATTTTCAGTAGTGAAAAACGAATTGCTTAAAACGTTTTCGCTGGAATTGGCTACTGACTCTCTATACTCATAAATATTGTTAATAAAATAACTTCTGGCTAGTTGTATCTGCATTCCACGTAATAAAGGTAACTTTCTATGAGCGCGATTAAAAAGCAGTTTATCCGTTGGGGTTAAGCTGAAAAACACAAAAAGTCCTATCAGAATTAATGGCGGGAGATAATAAATCACGGACAGCCACGATTGCAGCATTAACCCTTCTAGGCGCGAGGATAACTGGCTGGACTCATCGGGATACTCACTAAACAGATCGCCAAACATAGGCGCAACATAGATAGCGAACATTGCAGTAACAATCAATGCGATAACGCCGATAATTGCTGCATAGCTAGCAGAACGCATCAGTCGTCCTTTGAGTAAAGATGCCATTTGAATGCTACGCGATTGTGTATTGCTCGCTTTGGCTAGCACTTCTTCTTGGGCTATCCCCGCATCTGCTGCTTGATTCAGCTGCGAAGCAACATGAGTAAAGTGAAAGCCAGGGATTTGTTTCAAGGCTTGCTTGATATCGCCAGTCAGTTGGTATTGGTCATAAACCTTATCCCAGACTTGAGACTCAGAGAGTTCTTTTATTTGTGACAAAGCGCTTTCAATGGAATGGCCTTGTTCAACCATATTGGCAACTTGCCTTATTAAAAATAAATGTTTTTCAATCATGTTTTTTTAGTTTGCAGTGATAGGGCAATAGAGTTAAAGGTAAATTTGAATCTGAACACTCTGGTATTAAGCTGGCAGCTTGGTGTTCTTGTAATTCAAGCATTAGGTAATGGTCGGAGATAAATTTATAATCACCTATTTTGATATGGGTTTTACTAGCTTCCCAAGACATGCTTTGGTCAGGATAAGAGTCGCTGCCATCAAATTCAATGGAGCCTTTGGATTGATCAAAGTTACCGTTCCAAGCAAAGGCTTGATGCTGA
>JABXIW010000339.1 GCA_013372875.1 Gammaproteobacteria bacterium
AAGGTCATCCGGATAAGGTTGCCGATCAGATTTCTGATGCGGTTTTAGACGCTATTATTGCTCAAGACCCTAACGCGCGTGTTGCAGTTGAGACCATGGTTAAGACTGGCATGGTTGTGGTTGCGGGCGAAGTAACCACTACGGCGTGGGTTGATATTGAAGATTTGGCACGCCAAACCATCAAACAAATTGGCTATAACGGCTCGGATATGGGCTTCGATTGGGAGTCTTGTGCGGTTTTAAATGCCATTGGTAAGCAAAGCCCAGACATTGCGCAAGGTGTTGATCGCGCTAAACCTGAAGATCAGGGTGCTGGCGACCAGGGTTTGATGTTTGGTTACGCTTCTAACGAAACCGATGTGTTGATGCCTGCACCAATTACCTATTCGCACCGTTTGGTTCAAAAGCAAGCGGAAGTTCGCAAGAATGGCATTTTGGATTGGTTACGTCCAGATGCTAAAAGTCAGCTATCATTCCGTTATGAAGACGATAAACCTGTAGCAATTGATGCAGTAGTTTTATCGACTCAGCACAAAGATGGTATCAAGCATAGCGACTTACAAGAAGCAGTGATGGAAGAAATCATCAAGCCAGTATTGCCTCAAAAGTGGATTTCTAAAGATACTAAATACTTTATTAACCCAACCGGTAACTTCGTGATTGGCGGCCCAATGGGCGACTGTGGTCTTACCGGCCGTAAAATTATCGTTGATACTTATGGCGGTATGGCGCGTCACGGTGGCGGCGCTTTCTCAGGTAAAGATCCATCAAAAGTTGACCGTAGTGCGGCTTATGCGGGCCGTTATGTGGCGAAGAATATTGTCGCGGCTGGTCTTGCCGATCGTTGTGAGATCCAAGTGTCTTACGCTATTGGGGTTGCCGAACCAACGTCGATCAGCATCAATACTTTTGGTACGGGCAAAGTTTCTGAAGCACGCTTAACTGAGCTAGTGCGTAATCACTTTGATCTGCGCCCTGTTGGCATCTTGAATATGTTGGACTTATTGAAGCCAATTTATTTGCCAACCGCTGCGTATGGTCATTTCGGTCGCACCGAAGATACTTTCAGTTGGGAAAAAACCGATAAAGCTGAAGCCTTACGCACCGCTGCTGGCCTCAAGTAATAATAGTCCTACTGGAAAACATTTAAAGAATTTATTAAGAGAACATCATGTCTGATTATATTGTAAAAGATATTAGCTTGGCTCCTTGGGGTCATAAAGAAATTGAAATTGCCAAAACTGAAATGCCTGGTTTGATGGCTATTCGTGAAGAGTACGGCAGCGAAAAGCCATTAAAAGGTGCGCGCATTGCAGGTTCATTGCACATGACCATTCAAACTGCCATGTTGATCGAAACCCTTATCGAGCTAGGCGCTGAAGTACGCTGGGTATCTTGCAACATCTTCTCAACCCAAGATCACGCGGCAGCGGCTATAGCCGATCAAGGGATTCCTGTGTTTGCATATAAAGGCGAAACTTTGGATGAGTATTGGGATTACACGCACCGCCTAATGACTTGGCACGATGGTGGCACACCTAACATGATCTTAGATGATGGTGGCGACGCGACCATGTTGCTGATCATTGGTACTCGTGCAGAAAAAGATTTATCGGTTTTGGATAATCCTGGTAGCGAAGAAGAAATTGCTTTATTCAATTCGATCAAAGCTAAGCTAAAAGAAGATTCTGATTTCTATTCACGTACATTGGCTAATATCCAAGGCGTGACCGAAGAGACCACAACAGGCGTGGCGCGTTTATATCAACTTCGCGACAAAGGTGAACTTCCTTTCCCTGCGATTAACGTGAATGACTCGGTAACCAAATCTAAATTCGATAACTTATACGGTTGTCGCGAGTCATTAGTGGATGGCATTAAGCGTGCGACCGATGTGATGGTAGCGGGTAAAGTGGCTATCGTTTGTGGTTTTGGCGATGTAGGCAAAGGTTCTGCTCAATCATTACGCGGCTTAGGAGCAAACGTTTGGGTTACTGAAATCGATCCAATTTGTGCTTTGCAAGCCTCGATGGAAGGCTATCGTGTGGTTAACATTGAAGATGCAGGCGTTATTGAGCAAGCGGATATCTTTGTAACTGCAACTGGTAATAAAGATGTTATTCGCTTTGACCATATGGAGCGCATGAAAGACCAAGCAATCGTTTGTAATATTGGTCACTTCGACAACGAAATCGATGTAGCTGGTCTTGAAAAATGCGAATGGGAAAATATTAAAGATCAGGTTGATCATGTTATTTTCGAAGATGGCAAACGTATTATTTTATTAGCTCAAGGTCGTTTGGTGAACTTAGGTTGTGCTACTGGGCACCCAAGCTTTGTGATGTCGAACTCTTTCACTAACCAAGTGTTGGCGCAAATCGAGTTGTGGCAACATAGCGAAAAGTACCAAAAAGATGTTTATGTTTTACCAAAGCATCTTGACGAAAAAGTTGCACGTTTGCACCTTGACCGTATCGGCGCACGCTTAACCGAGCTGTCTAAAGAGCAAGCAGATTATATTAACGTTAAAGTTGATGGTCCTTATAAACCAGAACACTATCGTTATTAATCGGCTACTAGCTAACCCGAAAAGCCAGCTTCAAGCTGGCTTTTTTTATATGTTATACTTTTTCAAAAATTATAGATGCTTGTTATGCGTATTAATCGAGTTTATCAAAATGCAGAATTGGTTATTGAATCTAACCTTGAGTTAGACAAAGCCGCGAGCTTACACTTAGCCAAAGTATTACGAATTAAAGTCGGCACTTCTATTGAATTATTTAATGGTGATGGCTTTTATTATCAAGCACAAGTTAGTCAAATTGAACGCAATCAAGTTACTGTAAATATTATCGAAAAGCGTCAAGCTAGTACCGAATCACCTCTTAATATTCACTTATATCAAGGCATTTCACGTGGCGATAAGATGGATCTAACCCTACAAAAAGGTGTTGAACTCGGCGTAAAATCTTTTACTCCTATCATTACTGAGCGCTGCGGTGTAAAGCTCGATGAAAAGCGCTGGCAAAAAAAACACGAACATTGGCAAAAGGTGATTATCAGTGCTTGTGAGCAATCAGGTAGAAATTTCATTCCGCGCATTAATCCAGTTTTACCTTGGGAACAGGCCATTCAGAACTTATCAAAAAATGCTTACTTTCTCGATCCTCATTCGGATAAGGCTTTCCGAGATTATGCAAAACCTGATCTTAATACTGAAATTCAGTTATGGGTGGGACCTGAAGGCGGCTTTAGTGAGCATGAGGTAATACAAATCACAAAAACTGAGAGTTACCCTGTGTTCTTGGGTCCAAGGGTCCTAAGAACAGAAACGGCGGCCTTAGCAGCCGTCTCAGCAATTAATGCTTTGTGGGGAGATTTTTAACTTTTTTTGAAAATAAAAACTAAGAAATTAACGAATTTCTTTGGCCATTGATTCCATCATATCCATATCGGGAACCATAGCTTTTTTACCAGCAACAGTGACCCAAGCAGCAACCCCTTTGTCATTCGGTTTCGCATCAAGCATTTCACTATTATCGGAGCCTACAGGAATAATCCGCGGAATTCCTTGTACCGTAAAGGCCAAATAGGGAAGATCTTGGTTACCGTTTAAGGTGTAAATCACAGCAATTCTTGAACGACGAATATCGCCCAAATCTTGCTGGCCTTGTACACGCTCCAATGAAATTACTGGGATATTCATATTACGCCAGGCCAAGTTGCCAATGTGCCAATCATCGCCGTTTTCAGCATTCTCAAACAGATTCACGTTCATAAAAGGTACAATTTCTGCAACCGTTTCACTCGGCATCAATAGATTGTCTTGCAACATTGGGATCATGAAGCTAAAAACTTCATTCGTATTTTGAGTATTCTCTGTCATATCGTAACTCTAATTGATTAGCCGTTTAACTCTAACATTCTCTCGATAGTTGCCAATAAGTTATCCTCATTGTATGGCTTACCAAGATAGTCATTTACGCCAATTTCTTCCGCTCGCTGACGGTGTTTTTCACCCGTACGCGAAGTAATCATAATAATTGGGATCTGCTTTAAGCGCGAATCGTGTCGGATCAAACTCGCCAACTCGAAACCATCCATCCGCGGCATCTCGATATCCAGCAGCATCACATCAGGAATGATTTCATTTAACTGAGTCACCGCATCCACACCATCTTTAGCAGTTACCACTTTATACTGATGACGCTGCAATAGACGCGAAGTAACTTTACGTACCGTAATCGAGTCATCCACAACCATAACCGTAGGAATATGATCTTCTTCCACCACATCTTGAGAGAAATCGGTATGGTGCGCGAAATCCCACTCATGGAATCGATCAACTAAGGTTTGCATATCAAGAATCAGTACTACGCTACCATCACCTAAGATGGAAGCACCTGAAATTCCAGGGACGGTACTCAACTGACGACCCACTGATTTCACAACAACTTCTCGCGAACCTAGCAATTCGTCTACATGAACCGCAATGGGTTGCTCTTCACCTTCAATAATCAGCACCGGTACCATTTCTTCAGCTGGTGCCATCATTTGTGAATTACGGTCAAGAATCTGTCCTAAATAACGTAACTCGTATTCTTCTCCAAGATGTTCGAATTTTGCGTTCTCGTCTTGGTAAATACGCGTAATGTCTTCGGCACTAACACGTGCAACAGTTGTAATATTCGAAAGCGGGATAGCATAGTTTTCGCCTTTCACTTTGATCATCAAAGATTGGTTTGAAGATAAAGTAAATGGCAAACGAACCGTCATGGTTGTGCCTTGGCCTTCTTCTGAGGTTATGGCTAAGGAGCCACCTAGCTGCAGGATTTCGCTATGCACAACATCCATACCAACACCACGACCAGAAATCTGAGTTACTTCTTCTGCGGTTGAGAAGCCTGCTTGTAAAATTAAACGATAAAGCTCACGATCAGTCGGCTGATAAGACTCATCGATCATGCCTTGTGCCACCGCGCGTTTTTTCACTTTGTGCTTATTAATACCAGCGCCATCGTCAGCAATTTGGATAAATACCTCATTACCACGACGCTGCAAGGATAAATTAATAACACCTACCGCATCTTTACCTGCTTTTTGGCGCTCTTCTTTAGATTCGATACCATGGTCAATCGCGTTTCGCAGCATGTGATCTAGCGGCGCAACCATACGCTCAATAACAGTTCTATCCATTTCACCTTCAGATTTTAGGTTTAGCTTTACTTCTTTACCTAACTCTTTGGCAATTTGTCTCACCATTCGATTCAAACGGCTCTCGATACTATCGAACGGAACCATACGAGTGCGCATCAAGCGATCTTGTAATTCAGTGTTAATTCGTGATTGTTGCAACAATGCAGCTTCGGTGTCACCGATTTGCGCCTGCAAGGCTTCCTGTAAGGACACCATATCACTTGCCGCCTCAAGCAAGGAACGAGTTAATTCTTGCTGACGAGTATAACGGTCCATTTCTAGTGGATCGAACTCATCGAAATCAACACCAGCTATTTCTCGGCGATATAAAACTTGTGCCTCGGTTTCAATTTCAAGGTTTCTTAACTGCTCTTTCAGACGATCAACCGTTGAGCCAACCTCAGACAAGTTGAAGTTCAAGTCACCTATTTGCTGCTCAAGGCGTGCTCTTAAAATCGAAGCCTCACCAGCCAAGTTCACCAGATTATCTAAAACTTCTGAACGAACACGAATAACATCGCGCGACTCGGCTTCCTTAACTGCTTCTTCTTTTTGTTTTTGACGCTCAATAAGTGAAACAACTTTAACATCTACTTGCTCATCAGGCGTTAACTCTTGACGTTTCGCTAACTGATCAAGCTGCGCTTTAATAGTTTCGATATCATTATCTAATTCGGCTAATAAATTATTAGCTTCTTTTGGTAAGACGCCATTACGAACCTCAGTCACCATAGCAAGCATCTGCTCATGGGTCTTAGCGAGCAAATCTTTCCAACGAGACTGACCAACACGAGCATCGCGACTTAGCAGCTCAACCACTTGCTCTGATTTTTCTGCTACATTTGCAATAGCCGATAAAGTTGATAATCGCGCGCCACCTTTTAAGGTGTGTAAACTACGGATGGCAGGTTTAAGCGCATCGTTTTTACGCATATCCTTAGACCATTGCGCAATTGATTCATCGTAGTTAGCTAATAACTCATTGGCTTCAACCAAGAATATATCTGCAAGCTCTTGATCCCATAAAACATCTTCAGCTTTGAGTTCTTCAACCTGCTCTTGAACATCGTCATCTTCAGGTCGAGATTTAGCCCACTCAATATGCTCAGTAATTTTGGTCAGTAGGCTTGGATCACTATCAATTTTTTGGCCGTTCTTACGAGCGTTAAACATAGCAACCAATTGATCTTCTGACTGCTGTGCAAGCTGAACGGTTTCAGGGGTCGCAGTAAATAATTTATCCGCAAGGCCTGTATATAATTCTTCCAATTCGTGCGCTAAATCACCAATCTCAGAGAAACTGGCCATCCGTGCACTACCCTTCAAGGTGTGCAGGTTACGTTGCAATTCCGCTACCGCGGCTAGATCTGAAGGATTTTGCTCCCACTTCTCGAGTAAGTCTGCGTCACTACTGAAGATTTCTTCACCTTCTTCAATAAAGATCTCCAAGATCTCTTCATCGATTTCAGCTACTTCTTCAGCAACTTCTTCAGCAACTTCTTCAGCAACTTCTTCAGCAACTTCTTCAGCAACTTCTTCAGCAACTTCTTCA
>JABXIW010000262.1 GCA_013372875.1 Gammaproteobacteria bacterium
CCGCCACCATATGGCAGGCCAACTACCGCACATTTGATGCTCATCCAAAGTGCTAGTGCTTGAACTTCTGGTAAATTCACTTCTGGGTGGAAGCGGATACCGCCTTTAGTTGGGCCTAAGGCATTGTTGTAACGACAACGGTAGCCAGTAAAGTATTGAGTTGAGCCATCATCCATACGTACTGGCAAAGATGCCGTCATAGTGCGCATAGGGTGCATCAGGGATTCGATAACTTCAGGACTAACGTTAGCACTCTCGCCAATTTTACGAACGCGAGTTAGTGCATCTTGGAATATGGTTTCAGACATAAGTAGGGCCTTATTATTCTTGGTAAAAAAATCGCTGCTTTTATACCACGAGTGAGCAGATTATTGAAAAAAATAAGCAGTGGTCGGAGCTATGTTTTTGGGTTATAACGGGCAGATGAATGATTAGGGTTTACGAGTATGAACTTTTCCAATAAAGTCGTTTGGATTACTGGCGCATCATCAGGGATTGGAGAGGCCTTGGCTTATGAGTTTGCCAGTTTAGGCGCGCGACTAATTTTGTCGGCACGACGCCAAGAGGAGTTGGAACGAGTAAAAAGTCAATGTCTAAATTGCGAACGGCATAAGATAGTGCCAATTGACTTGGCGGATTCAAGTATCTTTCCTGAGTTAGTAAAAGAGCAAATTAATGACTTAGGCAGCATCGATTTGCTGGTCAATAATGCAGGACTTAGCCAAAGAGCCAATGTGATTGATACCGAATTATCGGTGCATCGCAAAGTGATGGAAATCAATTACTTTGGTACTGTAGCTTTGACTCAAGCTGTATTGCCGCATTTGATCAAAACGCCTAATTCTGGCGTGATTACGGTTAGCAGTTTGGTCGGGAAATTTACCACTCCGTTGCGTTCTGCTTATGCGGCTTCCAAGCACGCCATTACTGCTTATATGGATAGTCTGCGTGCTGAACTGAGTGATTCAGGTGTGCAATTTACCACTATTTATCCAGGCTTTATCAAAACCAACTTAACCTATAAAGCACTTCTGGCCGATGGTTCTGAGCAAAATAAGATGGACGATGCTCAAGAAAATGGCATGGATGCGAATATCTGTGCGCAAAAAATTATAAAGGCTTATAACAAAGGTAAGGACGAGGCATTTATTGGTGGCCGAGAAACCTACGGGGTTTACTTAAAACGCTTTTTTCCAAGGATTTTTGCCAGAATGATCCGCAAAGCCAAAGTAACTTAATCAAACAATTAGGCTAAGGCTTTAGATGTGTATTTTTCCTTTTTGATTGACTTTCCCTTCAATTAAAATTTTATCAGCTTCGCTTATTAACATTTCAGGATGAAAGTCAGAGTTAGGATCGGCTACGTAAGCGCCAATGGTGATCGAGGCCATGACCTTTTGCTCGCTTGAAATGTGAATGGGCTCTTGGTCAATACTTTGTTTGACTCGTTTCAGTAAACTCATGGCGTCACTGGTGTCGGAAACACTGGCGGCAATACAAAACTCATCACCGCCGTAGCGTGCTAGCAGATCAAATTCCCTTAATTGACTACGCACTCTTTTAACCACTTCCACGAGTACTTCATCGCCAGCAATATGGCTGTGCTTATCATTGATTTGCTTGAAATTATCGATATCTAACAACGCCACCATTAATGGTTGTTTTAACCTTTGGCTGCGTGGAATTTCTTCGGATAAACGTTCCATAAATGCCGAGCGGCGCAAAGCGTCAGTTAAGTAATCGTATGTGGCATGGCGATAATAAAGCCAATGACGATGAGTTAAGATCAGGCTAATTGTAATAAACAAAATCATCAGCGTAATGGGCGTGATCAAACCCGCCACACCTGAGAAAAAGGGTGGTAGCACTTGCATATCGGTCAAGATATCGACTAAGGCTGCGGATATGTGCAAAAGTGATACAAAAGCCATGGTTTTGGCGTATGGTATTTTTTGTTGAATGGAGCGATAAAACAACCATACGTAAAAAGGCGCTAACACGAAAAGGCTGATTAGATTGATCAGCATGACTTGGTAGTAAACCAAATCAAGAGGTAAAAAGAATGCTTGAACAATAGCGCTAACCGCTAACACGCCTATGGTGATTTTGAGCAGAAGATTTAAGCTGTGATGAAAAAACTTATTGATAAACAAGCAAAATAAAATTGTCAGAGTTGCGTATAGAAAGATATTCAACTTGAAGATGAAGTTTAAATCACTACCAGCTGCAATTGGATAATTTGAAAAAGTGTACAAATGAATCACGGTGCAAATACTGAAAAGAGCAAAGTACAAATGCTCTTTATGAGTTTTTTGAGCGAAATAATAAAAAATCTGCATCACAAAGATAATAAAGAAAATGCCCATATATAACATGATGCTGCCGTTTTTCTTCATCAAGTTATAAGCGGTGCTTTCTGCTGTATCCAACAGAGGTGCTTGTGTCACCATGCCGCCATAGCGAGCATGATTAAATACTTTGATTTCAATCGTATTTGTGGTGTTGGTTTTGAGTAAATTGTTAGGAACAAAATAATAACGCGAATACAAGGTTGCCTTTTCAAAGTCGGGTTTGAACTCTCCAGTCTTCGCAATCATGGTTCCGTTAATATAAACCTCATCGCTATCGCGAAGATTCTTGATATAGATCCCTAAGGCTTGATCTGATAAAGATTTGAGAATGGTAAATTGGGCTCGGTAATGGATAAATCCGTCAAAGTCAGCAAAACTAGTTTCAATGTTTGAGGGCACTTGATTAGTTGTGCAATTGAGTTGTGCTTTATTTTCGGCTTGGACACAAACCTGCCACTCACCGGTAAAAGAAAAGGGCAGCTGCTCAACTTGGAAAGACTCGGCTTGTACAGAGCTTGATAGTAACAAACAATAAATGCCAATAAAGCATGTGCTAACCAGATTTAAAATAGACTTCAAGCTGTTAATCATTATCCCCCCTAGATAGTTTCCATCCTACTGATTCTTTCAAAATCAGGCAACTTAACAAAACGGTCTTGCATACAAAAAAGCACCCAGTTGAGGGTGCTTTTTGATAGGGGTTTGACTATTGGCGATCTTTATCACGTATAGCTTTAAACTCTGTGCCTTTGTACCAATTAGGATAATCCGTATCGATACTCAATTGGTAGCCAGCTTCAAACAAAACTTTGACATCTTGTAGTGCAGCATCCCAATTCCAGTCTTCTTGGTATTCGTCACACAATTGGTGATAACACTTACCACGACGTTCATTCCACTTTGCAGCCGCTTCTTTATCGGCTTCAACAAACTCTGAACCGCCACCCGCGAAAATTGCAGGTACGCCTTTCTTAGCTAAGCTGAAGTGATCAGAGCGGTAGTAACCGCCACGACTTGGATCGGCTTCAACTTTGGTTACGCGGTTTTGCTTTTTAGCCGCAGCAGTAACGTATTGCTCAAGTTCAGATTTTCCAAAACCAACTACCGTTAAGTCGTTGACCCGACCACTTACATTCATACTGTCGATATTGAATGCACCAACAATATTTTTAGTGGCGACGGTTGGATTTGCAGCAAAATATTTAGAGCCTAATAAGCCTTGTTCTTCAGCCGTTACCGCCATAAAGGTTACTGAACGCTTAGGTTTTACATTCACTTGATTAAAGGCATTGGCAATACTGATAATTCCAGCGATGCCGGTAGCGTTATCAATCGCGCCATTAAAAATTTGATCGCCTTCAAAATGCGCTTTTAAACCTAAATGATCCCAGTGCCCCATATAAACCACATGCTCTTCAGGCTGTTCAGTGCCTTCCAGAGTGGCAATAACATTGGCTGACTCAGAGTGCTTAATGGTGTTGGTAAAAGCAACCGAAGCGGTTTGATTCAATTCAACCGGTTGGAAGTCTTTAGTTAAGGCTTTGGCTTGCTCTTGCTCAAAATCTAAACCCGCGCGCCCAAACAAGGCTTTGGCTTGATCCAACGTGATCCAGGCTTCTACATCTGGTTTTGGCTCATCACCCGCATCGGCGAGCTGATATTGAGCACCAGACCAGCTGTTAGAAACTACGCCCCAACCATAAGAGGCGGGTGCAGTATCGTGCACGATAATCGCACCAGCCGCGCCTTGACGACCAGCTTCTTCATATTTATAAGTCCAGCGGCCATAGTAAGTCATGGTGCGACCTTGGAATAATTCTGGATCTTGGGTCATAAAACCTGGGTCATTCACTAAAATAACCGCAGTTTTGCCTTTCATGTCGATGCCTTCGTAGTCATTCCAACCATACTCAGGAGCAACTACACCATAGCCAACGAATACTAATTCCGAATCTTTTAAATCAACCGATTCCACGGGTTTACTAGTACCAGCCACAAACTCGTCGAAATATTTCAGTTTGGCATCGCCTAACGTCAATTCCATATTAGGATCAGCTTCAATACTGATCAATGGAACTTGCTGTAAGTAGCTATCGCCATTGCCTGGCTTTAAACCTGCTTGCTTGAATTGCTCAACGATAAAATCAGTAGTTTTTTTACCGCCTTCAGTGGCTGGCTCTCGACCTGTGAAATCGTCAGACGCTAATATTTTGACGTTTTCTTTGTAAAACTCTTTATCAAAACCGTTATATACAGCCTCGAAGTTATCTTTAATGGGCTCAGGTTGGCTGACTGCAGGCGCTGGTTCACTAGCTTTATCGGCTGGCTTATCGGCTTTTTCACAACCAACAAACAAGCTGGTTGCTAAAACCAGTCCAGTTGCCTTGATAATTAGATGGTTAGACATAATTGACTCAATGTATTTAGTGATATAAGTAAAATGTAAGCGCTTATCTTACTGATGAGATCAAAAAATCTCAAACCTCTTTGTAATAACTATTGATTTAGCGGCATTGCTTGACATGGCAGTTGCTGTTAGTAAGCTAAGTGCTTGAGAATCCAAGGCAGTTTGCAGCAACCCATATTAACGAGATTGATAATGAAAAATAAGATTCAAAGAACGATTGCTATAGGCGCTTTAATGACTAGCAGCCTATCTGCTAGTTTCACATTGGCAGCACAAGATACGTTGGCAAATTCCATTGCAGGTCAAAAAGCACTGACTTTGGAGCAAGTCATGGCTGATCCTGACTGGATTGGGAATGCACCGCGCAATGCCTATTTTAGTGATGACGGCAAGGCGATTTATTATCAACAGAAAAAACAAGGCTCGCCAGAATCTCAAGTTTGGAAATTAAATTTAGCCGACAACAAGTTGCAAAAGGTTGCCGATAAAGATCTGTTTATGCTCGATCAAGGGCGTGGAGTCTTGAGCCAAAATAAAGAATTAAAAGTTTTTAGCAGCATGGGTGATATCTGGGTTAAGTATTTGTCGAGTGGTGAATATCGTCAATTGACCCGCACTAATGATCAAGAAACCAGTCCTCAATTTATTGGCAATTCAAGCGTGGCATTTCGTAAAGGCAACGATTTTTACAGCATTGATTTAAATTCAGGTTTGATCAGCCAGTTGGCGCAGTTCCAGTTAAGTAAAGATCCGAATGAGCCCAAAGATGAAAATTACCTAACCAAACAGCAAAGCCGCTATTTTGATTACATTCAAAAGCAGCAAAAAAACCGTAAAGAATCTCAAGAAAGAAAACAGCAGCTGCTTGACTCTAGTTTGTTGGATGCCAACCAGCCGTGGTACTTAGGTGATGATGTGCAGATCCATACGCTAAGCCTGTCGCCGAATGGTAACTATATCGTTTTAGGCACTTACCCTAAGGTAAAACAGTTGGGAAAAGCCGACAATATGCCACATTTTGTGACCGAAGATGGTTATGTGCGTAATGAAAATGTGCGCCCATTGGTTGGCACCTATCGCCCACGTAATGAAACTTTTTATTTATTAGATCTGAAGCAACATACAAAACATAAAATTGATTTTTCAGGCTTAGTGGCAATTGATGAAGATCCTTTGGCGGACATAAAGCGCCAAACGGCAAAGCGTTATGGTAAAGAATACAAGCCGCGCGAAGGAAATCGTGGTGTGGCGGTGTTCGATTGGATCCCAAATCGCGGCGTATCTTGGACTGACAACAGCGATAAAGTGGCCTTGATGCTGTATTCCGATGATAACAAAGACCGCTGGATTGTGAGTGTCGATACTAATGGACAAAAAGTGAATGAACTTCATCATTTGCGTGATGACGCTTGGGTCAATGATTGGGATTTTAATGATTTTGGTTGGCTTAATGACAACCAAACGCTTTATTACACCTCAGAAGAGTCGGGCTATAGCCACTTGTATTTGAGCAAGGGTCGAAGTGCCCAAGCGCTGACCAAAGGCCGCTACATTGTGAATAATGTGCGCGAAACGCAAGATGGTAAATATTTATATTATCGCGCCAATAAAAAGCATCCAGGAATTTATGAGGTGTATCGCGTCAATCTTGATAACAAGCGCTCTGAAGTAGTAACTGATTTAGGCGGCCTGAATGATTTTACTTTAGCCAACGATGGCGAGCAGTTAGTTATCAGCCACTCAGAAGCGACCAAGCCCGCCGAGCTTTACTATGTTTCTATGCTCGACAAGCAAGCTCCACAAAAGTTAACCGATACCATTTCTGATAAGTTTGAATCTTACGATTGGGTGCAGCCTGAGTTTATTGAGGTGCCATCGAGTCAGGTGGACCAGCCGATTTATGCGCGTTTGTATAAGCCTAAAGATTTTGATGCAAATCGAGCGGAAGATTATCCGGCGGTAATTTTTATTCATGGCGCGGGTTATTTGCAAAATGCTCACCAGGGTTGGTCAGGTTATTTCCGAGAATTTATGTTCCATACCTTTTTGACGCAACAAGGCTATGTGGTGCTGGATATGGATTTCCGCGCATCTAAAGGCTATGGCCGTGATTGGCGTACCGCTATTTATCGTCAAATGGGCACGCCTGAGGTGGTGGATTTGCGCGATGGTGCTGATTGGTTAGCGAAGAATGCCAAGGTCGATCGTAATAAGGTGGGTATTTATGGCGGTTCTTATGGCGGCTTCTTGACCTTTATGGCGCTGTTCACCGAGCCAGAAGCCTTTGCCGCGGGTGCTTCGTTACGTCCTGTGACTGACTGGGCACATTATAATCATGGCTATACTTCTAATATTTTAAATACACCAGAAGTTGATCCAGAAGCCTTTGAACGTAGCTCGCCAATCGAGTTTGCCGAAGGGTTGAACAAACCACTATTAATTGCTCACGGAATGGTTGATGACAATGTGTTCTTTAAAGACACGGTGCGCTTAGTGCAGCGATTAATTGAGCTAGAGAAAACCCAATATTTTGAAACGGCTATTTACCCAATCGAGCCACATGGCTTTACTGAACCATCTAGCTGGTTAGACGAATACAAGCGAATTTATTATTTGTTTGAAGATAATGTGAAGTAACTTGCAGTAAAGATTGAAATAAAAAAGAGGAGCTAGGCTCCTCTTTTTTGTCTACAAATGTCGTACCAATGGCTTAGTCTTGCGCTAAGAAAATATCGCGGTAAGCATGATAAGTTACACCTGCCCAGAAGCCAGCTGCTAGTAATGCTAAAGGAATAGCAAATAGCGCTACCAAGACTATTAACATTTCAGAAATAAAGCCCAATAAAGCCGCTACAATGGCAAATAAGATGCTGATAACGATGGCTAAAACGATAAACATCAATAAAAAGACTATTACTGCGCCAAGGTTTTTCATAGCACCTTTAAAGCCTATTTTTAGGGCATCCATAGCTGACACGTCATGCAATGCAATTAAGGCTGGTGGGAACCATAAAGCTAAAAGGAAGATAACACCAGCAACTAAACCTAGTGGAATTAAAATTAAGAATTTACCAGCCATAGATGCAATCATTTCTGGATCAGGCTCGCCGCCGGCTAAAGCCAAGCCAATAAAATCAAAGCCGATAAAAGCAATGATGGCGATAAAGATTAAGAAATAGATGGCGATGGTAATGGCACCAAATACGAACAATTGGCTAGAGCGAGGATGCTGGAAACCTGCGAACAGGTGATTCAGTTCTAGCTTTTCACCATTAAAAATATGATGTGCACCCATAATTAAGCCAGCTGAAAACACTGGTGCTAATAAGTAAGGAACGATAATGTTGATTAATGGAATCAAGCTCAAAACGAGTGAGATGATGCCGTAAATTAAACCAATAAGCATCCACATTCCCAAATTCGGTTTTAAAGTTTGGCCAAGGGATTTTTCAATCCACGTAAAGCCTCTGCCGATGGGTACTGTATTGGCAACAGCTAATAGCTCACCAGATTCGCTGGTTACTTGAATATCAGACTCGGGTGCCTGATATGGATTTTGGTCGTCGTTTTGCATAGTTTTCCCCTTTATATAATTGTATTTGCTTCGTCGAAACTTAATCTTGGACTTCTTGGAAATAAATCTTTTTCGGTACCATAGCCTAAGTTACATAAAAAATTAACCTTGATTGATGTGTCTGCAAAAAAGGTATCATTAATTTTCTTTGGGCTGAATCCTGACATAGGGCCGCAGTCTAGCCCTAGTGCGCGCGCTGCCATAATAAAGTAGCCGCCTTGTAAGCTGGAATTGCGGAAGGCGGTGGATTCAATAAATTTTTCCTTGCCTACATACCAGCTTCTAGCATCGGTGTGTGGGAAGAGTTGAGGTAGTTTTTCATAAAACTCCAAGTCCATACCGATAATGGCGCAGACTGGCGCTGTCATGGTTTTCTCGATATTGCCTTCCATCAAACAGTCTTTCAGCTTGGCTTTGGCTTCGTCGCTTTTAACATACACCACGCGCATTGGGCAGGAGTTTGCTGAGGTTGGTCCCATCTTGACCAAGTCATCGAGCTTTTTAATCAGTTCGTCGGAAACTTCGCGCTCGTCCCAAGCATTATAGGTTCGCGCATCATAAAATAGCGTATCTAAGGCTTCTTGTGATAATGGTTTGCCCATAAGATCCTCAATTGAGAAAATAAATTAAAGCCGTATCTTCTATAATTTTTTCCAGTGGCGCAAGCAAAATGCTTGATGCCCGACCTCATAACCGCTAATTTATTAGTATTATCAATCACTTTGGTCATTTCGCTTGGCAATTTCCAGATTTGTTTTTGGCACTCTCCTTATCGGGTTCATTTTGCAAGGCTGTTCCAGTCGCCAACCGTTTCAAACGGTTCAATCGCAACCAGATGCTGGTTGGTGGCAGTGTGATCCCAAAAATGAGCGCGAATGGCGCTGCAGCGATGGGCAAAGCGTGCAGGAAACTAGTGATCCGATTGAGTCAATCCAAGTGAGTCAGCAGCCCATAGAGACAATTGAGACGGCTGAGGCTATTGAGAGCGCCGAGCCAGAAGTTCAAGCTGTAGAGACTATTGTAAGTGAGTCTATCGCAGAAGATACCGTTACAGAGAAGCCCGTCGTAGCTCAAGAGCCTATTCAGAGTTTGGAATCAGCCGAAGGAATTGTAGAGCGCCCAGTTGAGTCTGAAGAGGTCGTTGAAGTTGACGAGCAAATTAGTAGCCAGCCAGAGGTGGTGAGTACAGGCGAATGGATTATTCAATTTGCGGCTTTTAGTTCTGAAGCCGAAGCTCTCAAATTTGCCGAGCGTTTGAGCAATACTCAGATCGATCCCAAAGAAGTTAATGGCAAGCTCTGGTATCGAGTGATTTTAAATGGTTATAACACTAAAAAAGCCGCACAAGCGGCGGCTTTTCAATTGCAAACTAATAATCCAAGCCTGCAGATTTGGATCAGGAAGCGTGACTAATTTTCAATAAAATCAACAATATCCTGCGCTAAGCTGTTGTCAGGCTTTTCAATGATGCGACCAATTTCTGTACCATCACGGCTAACAATAATGGTGGGTGTATAAAGCACCTGATCCTCATCTTGACGATTAAAAGGCTCTTTTTTATTGATATCCAGTGCGATTAAGCGAAGTATTAGATTGTCATTTTCAGCAGCTTCTAATAAATCTAAAAGTTGTGGGATTTCGCGTTGGCTATCATGACACCAAAGCCCAAAGTAAGTGGTCAGCACAATGGGCTCATCAATCGTCTTCAATAAATCCACATCCTCTTGGCTTACTTCTGAATCATGGTGTTTAAAAAACTCGGAATAACTTTTCAGCTCAGTTTTGGTCATTGAGCCAGTCGGGTAGTCGCTAGATTTTTTACTGTGAGTGGCTTCTTGAGCAATGCTACAAGCCGACATGAAAAATAAGATGCTACAAGTTGCCAATAATAATTTACGCATGGTTAATCCTGTTTCACAAAATTTAAACTGACCGAGTTGACGCAATAACGAATGCCCGTATCGGTTGGCCCATCATCAAAAACATGGCCAAGGTGCGAGCCGCATTGAGCGCACAGAATCTCGGTGCGGCTCATACCATGACTTAAATCATCGCGATAAGCAATGGCTTTATTGTTTTTGGCTTTATCGAAACTCGGCCAACCGCAATGCGAATCAAACTTACCATTGTGATCAAACAAGGTGGAGTCACAACAAGCGCATGAATAGTCGCCAGTTTCGGCGTGCTGATTATAAGTGCCAGTGAAAGGGCGCTCTGTGCCTGCTTGTTGTGTTACTTGATATTGTAATTTATCAAAACCTTTGGCGCGCTCAATTGCTTTAGCTTTTGAGGGTGGGAAACCGATATGAAAATCGCTCCACAGTTGCCAGTTATGAGGAGCGTTGAAATGATGCTTTGTCATCAAATCCAGTAAATAACCATTAATCGCATCGATTTCTGTTTCACGGTGGTTATTCACATCTTGGTACATGGAATTGTAATTATCGGCGGTTTGCTCAATAACTTTGATCACTAAATCTTTTAAATTCGAGTCAAAAGCTAGGCCGATCTTATCGGCAAAATTTTGATTCTCATTAATTAAAGCCAATAAACGTGCTTTTTTGTGCTCATTTAGCAGTTCGCCGTTTTTGCATTGATAAAGAGCTGTAAGCGGATTGATGCAAGCGTTGACTAATAATTTTCGAAGTAACACTGACTCTATGTCATCTTGCCACTGGCTATTTAAGTCGGCAGTTTTAAAGTGTTCAAACCAGGCTGGGATATCTTGTTTGAGCAAGGCGCCAAATTGAATAGCCCCTTTGCCTGCGTACTGGATCGACTGTTTCGACGCTTTAAAAGCGCCATGGGTATTGCTGGCAAAAAAGATATTTTGTTCAGATACCAATTGTTTTGCAATGACCTCATGCCCCATACCATTTTGAAGTAATATCAGCTGGGTTGTTTCGCTTATTCTGTGCTTGATGGAATCAAGTGCTGCTTTTAATTGCGGAGCTTTGACGCAAACGGCTATCAACTCTAAAGAAGAGTTTTCAGAGGCCTTGCTGTAAGGAATCTTCTGAGAAAGTTCGCCATCGGTCGATTGCAAATGCCAACTAGCAGCATAATTCGACTCATCTTTCACAATAAACTGGCAATCAACTGACGCATCAGTTAATTTATGAGCTAACAACTGGCCAATAGCGCCAGCACCAAGAATAGAAATCATTTTTCATTAAGAGAAGTATCTTGAATACCCAAAAGATAACACTTTCACCTAAAATAAAAAACTTTGTTTATTTCCAACCAGAAGTTATGCGTATGCTGCTTCTTGGGTTCTCAGCTGGCATTCCTTACTTATTAGTCTTTGGAACATTTTCTTTATTGTTAAAAGATGCAGGCGTTTCAAGAAGTGAAATAGGCTTTGTCTCTTGGATTGGTTTAACCTATTCAATTAAGGTTCTTTGGTCTCCTGTGGTGGATAATTTGAAGCTACCTATCATTGGAAACTTATTTGGCAAAAGAAAAAGCTGGCTCTTAGTTACTCAGTTAGGAATTATTGCTTGCTTGGTAGGTATATCAGTTTCAGAGGTTTCTCCCGAAAACTATGCAACAGTAGTTTGGTTCGCATTTTTTACAGCCTTTTTAGCTGCTACACAGGATATTGTCATTGATGCGTTTCGTATTGAGTCTAATGATGATAAGAAGCAAGGTGCTGCTGCAGCAACTTACATCATGGGTTATCGTATGGCTATGATCGTTACTGGTGCTGGTGCGTTAGTATTGGCTGAACATTACTCTTGGGAAACCAGTTATCAAATTATGGCTTTATGTATGGGAGTTGGTTTATTAGGCTGGTTGTTATCACCAGAGCCTGAGCACAAATTTGAGCCACTGGGCGAGTCGAAACTAGAGAAAAGAATATCTAACAAATTTGTCTCCTTATTTTCCGATCAAGCAACTCAGCAAAGAATACAAAACAATAAAGGGTTTCAATACTTTGTTAAGGCTATCCTATCGCCTTTTGTGGATTTTTTTACACGCTATAAGTGGTGGGCTTTTGCGATTATTGCCTTTATTCTTACTTACCGAATTAGCGATATTGTGATGGGAACTATGGCCAATGTGTTTTATGACGATATGGGTTTTACTAAATCAGAAATAGCCGCTGTATCTAAAGTTTATGGGCTTCTCATGACCATTATTGGTGCTTTTGTAGGTGGTTATGTTGTCAATAAGGTCAAAATATTAAATGCATTGATGTGGGGTATTATTTTAGTAATCGCAACCAATTTGTTGTTTGCTTATATGTCGACGCAGCCAAAAGATTTGAATTTTTTAGTGGCTGTAATTAGCGCAGATAATCTTGCTGGTGGCTTTTCTATGGGAGTGCTGTTGTCTTATATGGCGATGCTTGTGAATAAAGATTTTACGGCCACCCAATATGCCTTGTTTAGTTCACTAATGACCCTGACTGGTAAATTTGTAGGTGGCTTTAGCGGAGTTAATATTGATAATTGGGGCTATCCTATATTCTTCACCTATTCAGCTTTTTTAGGTGTGCCCGCGATGATTTTGATTTTTCTATTAATGTATCGTGAAAAGAAGTTACAAAAGCAAGAAACAAAAAAGGCCGAGTAATTCGGCCTTTTAACACATCTAAAATTCAGAAGTGAAAAACTAAAAGTGGAAGGTTAGGGCAGCATAAAAGCCATCTAGTGTTAAGTCACTAGACAATTGATCGAAGTCATCAAATTCCAAATCAAAAATACGGTAACCCACTTCAAGGCCAAAACCTGTTTCGCCTTCGTAGGCAAGATAAGCGCTGGCATCGGTTAATTTGTCGTCATTGAATTGCCCTAGTTGTACTTGACCACCTGCGCTCAAGCCTGTGAATGGCAAATCGAATTGGGCGCGGCCGTAAAGCATTGGCACTGTGCCAGAAATGTCTACGCGAGTATTAAAGGTTGGAGTTACTTGGCCGTTCGGACGAACGTCCACAAAACCATCGAAATCTTTGGCGCTGAAACCCAAGTCTAGGTTTACCCAGTTATCCAAAACTTCATAATACAAGGTGTAGTCGGTGTGGCTGAAATCATAGCTAGTCGCAATGCTATCACCACTACTATAGTTGCCCGATTGGAAACTAAAGTCTTGGCTGGCTGTGCCGAAGCTAGTGCCATCTAAATCGTTTTGCTGCATTTTAACATTCGGCAAGAAAGGAATCGGATGCTCAAATGCCACATAATAAACGTTGGTATCGCCATCGTTTAACCCTAAGTCGTTGTTCACATCAATGTCGCTGCCTAGTGAGCGAACGGAGCCATCGATATCGTAATTCCAGCGTTGGCCGCTGGTATAAACGCCTAAAAAGTCCGCGCTGGCAGCCGATGAGCCTAAGACTAATGCTAGCGCTGTAGCCAGTTTAAGTTTGTTCATTTTTTGTACCTTTGGAAAAAGTTTGGCGCATTGTAGCCATTTTTATCGCGATGAAAAGTGATTCCTTTAAAAAAATTCCAAATAAGTTGATATAATCCGCTTTTCCCACAAAATCACAGCAAACCCAACTAGCAATGAGCCTGACAGAAGAGCAAACACAGCGCTTTGGCGGCATCGAACGCCTTTATGGTCGCAAAGCATTAGAAACTTTTTTGCGAAGCCATGTTTGTGTAATTGGCGTGGGTGGTGTCGGCTCATGGGCAGTGGAGTCTTTGGCGCGCTCAGGTATTGGCAAAATCACCATAATTGACCCCGACGAAGTTAGTAAAACTAATATTAACCGCCAATTGGTGGCTCTTGACTCAACCATAGGTATGGGCAAAGCCGAAGTATTAGTCGAACGGGTCAGTCAGATTAACCCTGATTGTCAGATAACCGTTGTCGAAGATTTATTAAAACCTGAGAACACTCGGGAACTGATAAGCAGCGAGTTTGATTATGTGATTGATGCCATTGATAGTGCGCGCAGTAAAGCTGCGCTAATTCGTCACTGCAAACTAAGAAAAATCAAACTTATTTGCATTGGTGGCGCTGGTGGTAAAGTTGATGCCACTCAAATTGGTATTGCGGATATTACCAAAACTCATAACGACCCTTTACTAGCAAAAACCCGGTCCATACTGCGCTATGACTATGATTTTTCAAGAAATCCTAAGCGCAAATATCAAATTCCTTGTGTCTATTCTACTGAACAAGCTGCTTATCC
>JABXIW010000056.1 GCA_013372875.1 Gammaproteobacteria bacterium
ACGTAAAGTTGAAGAGTTGGTCACCGAGATGGAGCAGGAAGCCTTGAAAATGGTGGATGTGCTGCATGGTGAGCGCGAAATCTTTACTGGAGCTTAATTCTCGTGTGGATTAAAAAACGCAAAGAAGATCTGCAAATCAACTTAACACCTTTGATTGACGTGGTGTTCTTGCTGCTAATTTTCTTTATGGTTTCAACCAGCTTCAAAAAAGAAAGTAAAATTACCGTTAACTTACCCGAAGCATCTGGTGAGACAGCTGAGGCCTTGCCTTTGTCGGTAGATATTAGTGTCAGTAAAGAGGGTGAGGTTTATGTAAATGGCCAAGGCTTGATAAATCGTAAAATCGCCACCATTAAAGACGCCATATTATCTGTTTCGAACGATCAAACTATACCTATTGTGATCAGCTCCGACGAACAAGCTCCCGTGCAGGCGGTTATTAGCATTATGGATGCTGCAGGTCAGTTGGGCTTCATTAACATTCAAATTGCCACTCAACAACCCAGTGAAGATTCTGAATGACGCCTGCTAATAACTCTTACGATAGCGCCCAAGTTTATAAGCGCATTCTAGGCTATACCAAGCGTTATAAAGGCGCGATCATTATTGGCATTATTGCCAATATTTTGTATGCCTTGGTGGAAGCCTCGTTTGTTAATGCCATTCAATATTTAGATGAGGCGGTTAAAAGCAAAGATGAGTACACGCTGCTAGTTAAAACCCCACTGATTATCATTGGCGCCATTATCGTTAGAGGTATTTTTAACTTTATTGCCACTTATTGCATTGGCTGGACAGGACGCAAAGTTGTACAAGCCTTACGCCAAGAGTTATTTGCTCACTATATGTATCAGCCAAATAGTTTTTACAGCAAAAAATCTTCTGGCGAGTTGATTTCTACTATTACTTTTAATATCGAGCAAATTGCTTTAGCCAGCTCAAAAGCCATTACCGTGGTCTTGCGCTCAGGTGGTATGGTGACCTTTGCCTTGATGTATATGTTAATTATCAGTTGGCGATTAACTCTGTTTATTTTGGTTTTAGCGCCAGTGGTCGCTTTGATTGTTAATGTCAGTGCGAAGCGATTTAAGAAAGTCAGCAGAGGGATTCAAAATTCGGTGGGGGAAGTTACCCATAAAACTGAAGAAAGCGTGCGTGCGCAAGAAGTAATAAAAATGTTTGGTGGTCAGCAAAAGCAATCAGAAGAATTTAATTTTGCCGCCAATCGTAATCGTTTACAGGACATGAAGTTAATCATTGCTGAAGGTTTGGCATCCCCAGTGATCCAATCAATTGCTGGCATTGGCTTTGCAGCGATCGTCTATTTTGGCTCTGTGCAAATATTGGATGGACGCTTAGACGGTTCGCAATTCATCGCTTTTGTTGGCCTTATGGCGTTAATTTTAAAACCTTTGAAAGAATTATCTAATGTGAATACCATTTTGCAAAGAGGGATTGCTGGAGCGCAAAGCGTTTTTGAGATTTTGGATAAAGATGGTGAAAAAGATCTGGGCACTAAAAATATTGATCGAGCCGAAGGTTATGTGGAATTTGAAAAGGTTCGCTTTGCTTATGACGGCGAAGAAGCTGATTTGTTAAAAGGCATTTCTTTTAAAGTTGAGCCAGGAAAGTCGGTAGCTTTGGTTGGACGTTCAGGAAGCGGGAAAAGCACAATAACCCATTTGTTGCCAAGGCTTTACGATATTGAGCATGGTGCTATTAAAATTGATAATACTGAAATTGAGCAGTTGAGCTTATCTTCGCTGCGTAAGCAAATTGCGGTGGTTTCACAAAACGTCGTCTTGTTTAACGATAGTGTCAGAAATAATATTGCTTATGGTTTTGCCGAATCAGCATCTGAAGAGGCTATTATTGAAGCGGCAAAAAATGCCAACGCTTGGGAATTTATTCAACAACTGCCCGCTGGTCTGGATACCAATATTGGCGATAATGGTTCGCTACTTTCTGGCGGTCAACGGCAACGCATCGCTATCGCTCGAGCCATGCTAAAAGATGCGCCAATCTTAATTTTGGATGAGGCCACTTCTGCACTAGATACGGAGTCTGAGCGCCATATTCAAAATGCTTTAGAGAACTTGATGCAAGATCGTACAACCATAGTTGTAGCGCATCGTTTGTCTACCGTTGAAAGTGCCAATGAAATTTTGGTGATCCATGATGGCTCGATTGTTGAGCAGGGCACTCATCAAGATTTATTAGCAAAAGAAGGCGAGTATTATCGCTTGCATCAAATGCAGTTCAGCGATTAACCTTGTCATTATCAATTCATGAGTATCAGCAAAAGCCAGCAATTTTTCGAAAACCTATGGTATCGAGATACGCCATGGTGGCTCTGGATTTTTTTACCTTTTCATTTGCTGCTGAGTCTTTTAGTTTGGCTAAGACGTCGCTTTTATAAGTGGGGAATATTTAACTCTTACAAAGCAGACGTTCCTGTGATTGTCATTGGCAATGTGAGCATTGGCGGTACTGGCAAGACACCATTCGCTATTTACCTGCTGAATCAACTCAAGCTGCAAGGATATAATCCAGGTTTGGTCACGCGAGGCTATGGCGGTGATAGTAGCAAGCATCCACTAGTGGTTAATAAAGATTCACCAACCGAACTGGTCGGTGATGAACCAAAGTTGATTTTTAATAATACTCAAGTGCCGATTGTGGTTGATTATCGAAGAGCAAGAGGTGCAAGGCGCTTAGTTTCAGAATTTAATTGCGATCTGATAATTTGTGATGATGGCTTGCAGCATTATGCGCTGCAAAGAGATCTCGAAGTACTGATCATTGATGGTACTAGAGGCTTTGGTAATGGTTTTTTAATGCCTTTTGGTCCGTTAAGAGAAACTATTGGTCGCAGTAAAAAGTGCGATATTAGTATCATTAATGGTCAACAAATGCAGCTCCAAGCACAGGCAATCCGCAAGCTCGTCACTCATGAAGCTGTCGAAACTGTTAATCTGCCACTAACCGCTATTGCCGCCATTGGCAATCCGCAAAGATTTTATAACACGCTCAAAGAATTAGAACTTGAGTTTGAGACACAAAATTTTCCTGATCATCATAAATTTACTCAAGCTGATTTTGCTTCAATCGATGGAAATATTATTATGACGGAAAAGGATGCCGTAAAATGTTCATTTCTAAAGGATGAGCGTTTTTATTATTTACCCGTTTCAGCGCAAATTGATGATAATATTGAACAACAATTATTGCATTTGATAGCACAAAAAATAGAGGCTAAAGCCCATGAATCCTAAACTGTTAGATATTTTAGTTTGTCCTTCTTGTAAAGGACATTTGCTTTTAAATAAGCAAGAACAAGAACTAGTTTGTCGTTTTGATAAGTTGGCCTATCCGATAAAAGACGATATTCCAGTGATGTTAGAAAATGAAGCCAGAGAACTGACTTTAGATGAAATGGATGCGCTAAAAGGGTAGAGATTGAGTATGAAGTTCACCGTTATCATTCCAGCTCGTTATGCTTCAACACGATTGCCTGGCAAGCCATTAGCCATGATTGGCGATAAGCCTATGATCCAGCACGTTTATGAGCGAGCACTTTTGGCCAATGCGGCGCAAGTAGTCGTGGCAACTGATGATGAACGCATTGAGCAAGCGGTAAAGGCTTTCGGTGGGCAAGTTTGCATGACCTCAAATCAGCATGAGTCAGGTTCCGACCGATTAGCTGAAGTCTGCAATAAACTCGAGCTAGCAGATGATGAAGTGGTAGTTAATGTACAGGGTGATGAGCCCTTTATTTCCAGTGCGAATATTGAGCAAGTGGCTATGAATTTAGCAGCCAGTAAGGCACCAATGGCTACACTATCGACTCCAATAGAACACGAAGCAGAAGTATTTAACTCCAATGTGGTCAAGGTGGTTTCAAGCCAAAACGGTCATGCCCTATATTTTTCCCGCGCCCCGATTGCATGGCAGCGAGGTAGCTTTGAAGAAGGAAAAGTTACTAATTTAGCGGCTTGCCAACGTCATATTGGTATTTATGCATATCGAGCTGGCTTTCTAGCTCAATACGTCCAATTACCACCATCGCAATTGGAACGACTCGAATCTTTGGAGCAGCTTAGAGTCTTAGAAAACGGTTTTGCTATCCATATTGAACAAGCCAAAGAGGTACCAGGTATGGGTATTGATACTCCAGAAGATTTGGCGGTCGCACAAGAAAATTACCGTCAGTTAAGGTTATAGATGTATTCAATTTTATTTGTCTGCTTAGGGAATATTTGTCGATCGCCTACCGCTGAAGGTGTGTTTCGGGTTAAAGCTGAGCAAGCGGGGTTGGCCAATAAACTCTTTATCGACTCTGCCGGAACTAGTGCATACCATGTAGGCGAGCAACCCGATCTTAGGTCGCAACAAGAGGCGAAGCGTCATGGTTATGACTTATCCTATATTCGCTCACGAAAAGTAGCCACTGATGATTTCGATAAATTTGATCTGATCATTGCTATGGACAATTCAAACCTTGTGAATTTAAAGCATTTAGATACAAAGGGTTATGACGATAAATTAAAGTTATTTTTACATGATTATGCACCACAATTGGGTGTTTCGGAAGTTCCCGATCCTTATTATGGCGGTGCACAAGGTTTTACCGAAGTGGTGCGTTTGATTGAAAGTGCGGCTGATGGACTTATTGAGTACCTAAGAAAGGACTTAAAACTTTGAATGCTATAGAAGTTAATAACTTTTGGTTTAATGAAATTCCTGCCAAAAATTGGTGGGTAAAAGATCCAAAATTTGATCAGGCTCTCCGTGAACGATTTTTAACGCTGCATAGTCAAGCCATGGCTGGCGAGTTAGCCCATTGGCGGCAAAGTCCGCAAGGCCGATTGGCTGAAATTATAGTGCTCGACCAGTTTTCCCGTAATATGTTTCGTGATAGCCCAGCGGCGTTTGCATCAGATCCTTTGGCGCTTTGTTTAAGCCAAACAGCTATTGCCACTGGTGATGACTTAAAGCTATCAAGTATTGAAAGGCAATTTTTATATATGCCCTTTATGCACAGCGAATCTAAACTCATTCATGCGCAGGCTGAAAAGCTATTCAAACAGCTTCCTGAGCATGGTTATGATTTTGAATTAAAACATAAGGTAATAATTGATCGTTTTGGTCGTTATCCCCATCGCAATAAGATCCTAGGCCGAGAATCTACACCAGAAGAATTAGAGTTTTTACAGCAGCCCAATTCAAGCTTCTAAAGAATCAAGTCTTAAACTAATTGGCCTTGCCTAATGGCAAGTCAGCATTAAGCAGGTATAATAGCGCCAATTTTATCAAAATCGCTACAAATCGAGTGCTATCTTCATGTTAAGCAGTATTGAGCAGGATCTTTCTGCCGTTTTTGGCAAAGCCTTTGAGTCACTAGAGTTACCAAATAATCTAGGCGCTGTGCAGCGCTCTAATCGCCCAGATCTAGGGGACTATCAATGTAATGGTGCCATGGCTGCCGCAAAGCTGGGTGCTGGCAACCCTTTTGTAACTGCCGAAAAAGTGGTGGCTGCGATTGGTGAAAACTCTTTGATTGAAAAAGTGGATGTGGTTCGTCCTGGTTTTATCAATGTTTTTATCAAGGCAGAAGCCATTTCTAATAAACTTAGTCAGTTTGCAGAAGATAGTTACTTTGGTGCTGCTGAAGATTTATCGGCGCATAAAGTTATGATTGATTTTGGCGGTCCAAACGTTGCCAAATCGATGCACGTTGGTCATTTGCGTACCGCCATTATTGGTGATGCGCTGCAAAGAATTTTCCGCTTTAAAGGCTATGAGGTGGTCTCTGATGCTCACTTGGGAGATTGGGGCACTCAGATGGGAATGTTAATCGAGGGGCTAAAAAAGAGACAACCTGATTTGATTTATTTTGATGAGTCAGTGACTACTGATTATCCAAAAGAGTCGCCAGTAACCATTCAAGACTTGGAAGTAATTTATCCAGAAGAGTCTGGGTTATGTAAATCGGATCCTGAGGCTGCTGAAAAGGCACGCGCCGCTACACTAGAATTACAAAATGGTCGCCCTGGTTATCGTGCACTATGGAAACATTTTGTTGAGGTTTCAGTTGCTACCTTGAAACGCGACTATGGCGAACTTGGCGTATCATTTGATTTATGGAAAGGTGAAAGTGATGCCGATCCATTTATTGCACCTTTGTTAGAAGAATTGGCTGATAAATCTATTTCCATCCAAGATCAAGGCGCACTGATAGTCCCGTTCCGAGACGAAGATGGCGAGAACATAATGCCACCACTAATTTTGCGTAAATCAGATGGTGCGGTTATGTACGGAACCACTGATTTGGCAACGCTTTACGAGCGTGTGCGAGACGACAAAGCTCAGACGGTGTTATATGTGGTTGATGGTCGCCAACAGCAACACTTTAAGCAAGTTTTTGCTGCAGCCGATCTAATGGGCTTTAATCAAACCACTCAGTATGAGCACAGTTATTTTGGCACTGTAAATGGTAAAGATGGCAAGCCTTTCAAAACACGTTCTGGCGGTGTGATGAAGTTGCATGATTTGATTCAGATGGCCAAAGAAGAAGCGCGTAAGAAAATTGCTGAGTCTAATTTTGGTAGTGATTTC
The DNA here is from genome assembly GCA_013372875.1 of Gammaproteobacteria bacterium. The sequence goes on from JABXIW010000056.1 coordinate 6,619, forward strand.
CCAGAAGATGAGAAAGAAGAGATTGCTCATAAAGTAGCGATTGCGACTTTAAAGTTTGCCGATTTGAGAAACTTCCGCATTAAAGACTATGTGTTTGATTTAGAGAAATTTAGTGAATTCGAAGGCAAAACAGGCCCGTATTTGTTAATGCAGGTTGCACGTATTAAGTCAATCTTGCGCAAAGCCAAAGCAGCTGACGCTGAAGCTGGTGATCTATTAGCGACATCAGATAATGAAAAATCCTTGAGTTTCCGCTTGCTTGATTTCCCAGCCACGATTGATAGAACCGTTGAGAAGCGCGCACCTCATTTTTTATGTGAGCACCTTTATAACTTAGCTCAAGAATACAGTTCTTTTTATCAGAAGCAGCATATCATGAACGAAGAGGACAAAACTAAGCAGGCAAGTTTGTTACGTTTAAGCCAAATCTGTATGCAACAGCTTGAAATGGGATTACAGCTTTTAGGAATTGAAACCCTAGAGCGAATGTAAGCCGCAGAAATGAAGTTCATAAAGCCCAGTTTCTGGGCTTTTTTTTACGCTTAAAAGATTTTGCACTTAAAAAATAATAGCGTAAAGAACTAAACCCAGTAACATCCATTTAACTAAGTAATACAGAGTTTTATTGTAGACCTTCAGGTTTTTTCCCACTTTGCGGATAGGATAAACCAAGCCAAAGACATGATTTAAAAAACCTGTCTTATCTGCATCAGTATTCGGTGACTGGGTAGCTCGAGCCATAGTCACACTAAAAAGTTTATTAACTACTTTTGCAAAAAAGTTATTAGTAGGGCGCTCAATGTCACAAAAGAAAATAATGCGATTTTGTTCAGTTTTGTTTTCTGCACGATGGACGAATGTTTCATCAAACATAACAGCTTCACCATCACGCCATGAATACTTTTCTCCATCAACAAAAATAGCACAATCATCTGAGTTTGGCGTGACTAAACCGAGATGATAACGCAAAGAACCAGCGTAAGGATCACGGTGAGGATGCAGCTGCGATCCTGCTGGTAATGCTGCAAACATTGCGGCTTTTACACTTGGGATGTTAGAAATCAGCTCAACCGTCTTGGGGCACTGCTCTAAGGCTGATGGCAAAGGGCCGTGATACCACTTCAAATAAAAGCGTTTCCAGCCTTGTCGAAAAAAGGAATTAAAGCCAGCATCATTGTACTTATCCGAGCTTTTGATTTGCTCATTGCTTTGTAAGGCAAGAGCTTCATCTCGAATGATGTGCCAATTATCCTGAATGACTTTTAGTTCTGGAAACTGTTTCAGATCAATATACGGCTGATTCGGAACTTTAGATGATGCATACATTAAACAATTAACAGGTGCGAAAAAAGTCGAGTGGTCTAGCAGCTGCTTATGCGGCTTTAATCTTAGTTTTCCACGATAATGCACCGCTATAGTAGAAACTGCAAAGACACTGATAATGATGATTGAAAGCAAAATATTGGCCAGTTTTCAGAAGTTTATCAATTATAACTAATTTGCATTTTAAAAAGAACAAACGGAACAGCTTGGATTCTTAGAAATTTTATAAGTTTTGTTCTGATTATTAAGCAAATTTAAGCTTTGCAGTGTTCCGTCTAGAGTCGGTAATCCCAATATGACTTTTAATGCTTCAGAGGCTTGCATCGTACCAATTAAACCAACTATTGGGGGGAAAACACCTTGGTCCTCACAGTTTTGCTCATTCTGGTCTTTATCGTCAAATAAGCAATAGTAGCAGGGCGATGATTGTTTCAAATTAAAAGTAGTTACGTGGCCATGAAATTTTATGGCGGAACCATGAACCAAAGGAACCTTCAGATCGATCGATAGCTGATTGAGCAAAAAACGAGTATCGAAATTGTCACTGCAATCTAAAATCAAATCAGTATCTTTTAATAATTCACCAGAATTGTGTTTATCCACTCTTTGTCTTTGTGCTGTGACTTGTATATAAGGGTTTAGGTTAAGTAACCGCTGCTTAGCGGAGTCAACTTTTGCTTCACCAACAGTATCTTTTGAGTGGATTATCTGGCGTTGCAAATTTGAAAGCTCTACGAGATCATGATCAATCAAAACTAAATGCCCAACACCGGCAGCAGCTAAATAGAAGCTAGCAGAGGCTCCTAAACCGCCTAGACCAACAATTGCTACTTTGGCATTATTTAGACGCTGCTGACCCGACTCATCGATTTCGGGCAAAATGATTTGTCGACTATAATGCAGGAGTTCTTGTTCGTTCACTTCTTAATCTTAAAAGCTTTTTAAGGCAAGTTTATCATCAGTGGGAAAATCATATAACCAAAAATTGCATAAAGTGAGCAATGCAAATCTGACTTGTTTAAATTTTAGACACATGTATTATGAATATAAGCATATCCATAATTCAAATTTAACTATAAATCTTATTCGGCATGATGCATCAGGGGCAGTTCAAAACTAAGCGTCAATTTTTACTAAGTCACGGCGTAAGGCTTAAAAAATGGGCATTTTGGGGAGCAATAGTTTATTACTTTGTGTCCACTTTGGCTGATTTTCGCTACCCTGAAACGGTATATCTAAAAACTGTCCCTGTTAGGTTAATTTTTGTTTTCATCCCTCTAATTATTTTGACCTACCTTTATCATAAACACGCAGTTCAAAAAGAAACCCTCTTTTTACCTGTCGTGCTCTACGTATTGCTTGCAGCAGGTATTGTGCACGCCTATGTCTATTATCATGTATCAATGGCGGGTTTCGAGTTTCCTAAAGTCGGCTTTATTATGTTGCTGTTTTATTCGGCGTTGTTATTAGGTTTACCGAATAGAGTAGGGGGAACAGCCTGTTTTATAATGATTGCGGCAAGTTTGATTTCTTATCACTTAGTTGGCGAAGAGTTAGGGCATATAGTGCTTATGGCCGTGCTTTATAGTATTTTTACTATTATATGCATGGCTGCCAACCGTGTCTGTGCAGATATTTTACTTGAAAATTATACGCTGATGAAAGAAAACTATGAGCAGTCTATAACTGATCATTTAACCAATATTTTCAATAGACGTTACTTTGTTGAACAATCAAGAAAATTTTTCCTGCAAGCAAAGCGCGAGCAACAGCATATATCATTGATAGTTGTTGATCTCGATAATTTTAAAAAACTTAACGATGCCGCAGGTCATATTTATGGCGATAAAGTTTTAATTCAAGTGGCCCAAACTTTGCGCGCCTATTGCAAAAGACCACTGGATTTCGTGGCAAGGATGGGAGGCGATGAATTCGTTATATTTTTATATTCAAGCGATATGACCCACATCCAGGAACTTTGTGAACAGCTACTAAAATCAGTAAAAACCTTGCGAGTAAATTCGGAACTGGGTTTGGACTATTTAACGCTTTCTATTGGTGCGGCTCGTTCAGAATCTTTGCAGGTGGATGAAGGAATTGAGGAGTTATTACATTATGCCGATCTTGCCGCTTATGAGTCTAAGAAGTCCGGTAAAGATAAGTACAGCATACACCAAGAGTCACCTCGCGAAACAGAAAATCAAGAACGCGATGAAGTTTTAGATATTAACTAATTGGTTTTAATCGTATATATAATATCGATAGACTGGCTATCCCCATAGGTTGATTCCAGCTTCAAAGCCTTGGAAATCTTATAGCGAATCAACCAAAATCCTGAGCGATTGAAAATACCATGACTGTAGCCTAGATAGAGTTGCTCATTAAGATTTTTACCAGCTTCGATAGCCGTATCATCGCTCGAAGATGACTCTTTTAGGGTGAAAACATCTATACCTAATGACGATTGGATTTCGGTAAATAAGGGGCTAGACTTTTTCAAACCTAATACCAAAGCCGCTTGCACCATCTGTTCCTTAGTTATTTCGCCTTCTTCAGCTAACCCCTTACCGGTGGTTAAATAGCTTAGAATTTCTATATCGCTAAGGCTTGGTGTTGAAAATAAAGAAGATTGCAGATAATTGGGAGTTCCACCAATATTAATACCTGCGGTAACGTTTTCATCATCAGACAATCTAGTAGCAATCAAATCAATTTGCGGATTTTCAAGCGAACCATCAAAAAGCAAAATACCTTTATCGAGTTTTAACTTCTGACCATATATGGTATAGCTGCCATCTGTTAGTGTAAGTTGCCCAAACCCTTGTAAGGCATTGCTTTTGTTTAGATTTGATAGCTGAAGTTTGCCTTGCACATCGCTTTCCAAACCTAATGCTTCAACCTTAAATTTATTTTCAATCCTTGTCTGAACATTAAGGTTCACCTTAAATTGTTCAGACTCTGTAGGAGCATCTTCAATCACAACATCTTCAGAGCTTATCACTGCGCCCTCAGGTAGCTCCTGTAATCGTAATGAACCTTCATTAATGACTAAGTCACCTGTTATATTGGCTTGCAGCGGAGTGAGCTCTAAGACAATGTCGGGACTAATAATTAAGTCAAGCTCTTCTGTTTTTATTAATTGAAATCTATCGGCATTGAGCTTGCCATAATAACGCCATTGATTATTCCGGTAATTAAAAACTTCGAGCCGGCCATTAAAATTAATGGGGACGTCATTTGAAAGCGTTGTCGCTGATACTTGATAAAGACTCTCTCCAATATCCTTGATTTTTAGCTGGCTTTGAGTCAATGCTGGGCCAAGCGTTCTAAGCTGGATAGCGCCATCATGATTAAAATTCAAATCAAGTTTAGGGTTAATCCAAGCTCCAGAGATATTAGCATCCAAAGTCGCAGGCCCTTGGATTTTTTGTATTTCAGAAATTAAATTAGTTAGATAATAAGTTCTGGTTAATTCTGCTGTTAGTCGGCCATTCAACTCTAACTGTTTATCGATGTTAAGATCTAACTGTAATCCAGTATCATCTTGTAACTTTAGCAACAGATTAAGATGATTATTGGTGTTTTTGCTAGTCGCAGTTAATTCAGCCTGGGTAATGGCTTGTTGGTATAACACCTTGTTTTTATCTAAGACACTGATTTTTCCATTGAGCAATGTTAGTTTGGAATCTAAATTTGGATCGTAGCTAGATTTATTATCAGCTAGAACCAAGTTTAAATTGCCATTAAGCGAACCTTCAAGCTGGATGCTTGAGGGTAGTAGGCTTTTAAATAGTTTAAGATCAAAGTCTTCGGCTCTAACTTCCAAAGCAGGGCTATATTGACTATTATCAAAAGTAAAACACAAATGACTGCTGGAGTGTGATTCTTGCCAGCAAGCATCTTCAATTCTAACGGTCTTACTAGTATTTAGTTTAAATGCCTTCTGCAGTTGCCAATCAGTGTTTAGTTGTTTATCGGTAACTTGATGCTGTTCGATGGTTGCTAGCCAAACCTTAGCTGTTTGATTGAAACTACCATTTAGATCTAATTTAGAGCTAAGTTCTTTACTGTCTAATTCAATTGTGGCGATATGCTTGCTTAAATTGCCTGAGAGTTGAAAGCCAATGTTAGCTAATACGCTTTCACCAGTCGATAATTCGTCAACTTGACCAATGATTTTGATGTCCTTATAAGGGTTGCCACTAGCAGTAAAATTTAGTTTTTGTACTTTGTGATGTTTGTATTGCAAATTCTTTGCATTAAATTGCGAGTCTATTATTGGCGATCCAAACGTCCCTGTTATCGAGGATTTGCCAATAATTGATCCTTTAAGATCAGGTGAAAACTTACTCAAAATAGGTGCGTTGATATCAAACTTGGCATTGACGCTTTCTTCAGTAATAACGCCATATGCTTGAATGCTGTTCGCGCCAAGGTTAATAATGGCACTTTGAATATCAACCAGTTTTTCATTAGCGGTTAACTCAAATTTCGAATCGAACTTTTGCTGATTAATGGTGCCGCTAAAGCTAGTATCTTTTATTGTTAAATCAAATTGCCCATTTAATTGCTTAATACCTAGATTAAAATCACCTTGAATTTCCCCCGCGAGTTGCTTATCCCACTGATGAAGTTCATTAGCCTGTATATTGCCAGTAATGGTTGCAGCAAGATATTCCCTCCAACTTAAATCAGCTTGAGTGCTTAGCTTTAACGTTTTGGCATCTATATTAAACTGTTCAAAACTTATTTTATCTAAATTACCTTTTCCTTGCGCTGATAACTGCAATCTTTCTTGATTAAAATGGGCTGGGCCTGTAAATATTATTTGATAATCACTTGGCACACCTGAAATTTCAAGAGAGCCATCCGTGACCTTTATTTTGTTCGAATTTAGCTGCTGTTGGTAATTCAGTTTTTCCAGTAGTAACTCAACTTCAGGTTCTTTCGAGCTCAAATTAATATGAGCGCTAACTACACTATCAGCGCTTAAATCATTCTTACCTGTGACTTTAATATTTTTCACTAATTTGATATTAGCCAAGTCGCCAGCAATAGAGCCGGCACCATTAATACTAGTATCAGCTTGACTTAACTGCCATTGATGTTGGCTTTTAAAATTCAAGGTTTTAGTAAGGTGTAGTTCTATATCTGAATTTAAATCTATTGCTTCAGATTTCAGTTTTAATTGCTTAACATCGATTAGATTATCTTCCGCTTTTAACGTTAGGCTCAGTTCATTAATAGTGTAATCTTGTTCACCATTTGAAATTTTAGTGTTCTCAAAAATAAGATGCTCAACTTGAATTCGAAATGGTAATGAGAGTCCTGCAAATTCAGGCGATTCAGAGGAGGGTGCTTGCTTCTTAGTAACTAAGAGAGAGTCTACAATGTTTATTTCATCTATCACATAACTCTGACTGAACAAATTATAGCTATTCATTTGCCAATTCAGCTGGCCAACTTTAACATTGATGCTTGGGTCTGAGTATTGAACGCCTGAAAGTTTTAATTTTGAGCCCAGTGTGCCTTCAACCTTTTCAATTTCAAGCCCTGCAGTTTGTTTGGTTACAAAAGAGATTGCGTTGCGTGTTCCCCATTCAGTATGCAAAATTACTACAGTGCTTATGACTAGCAGTATTGCGATAAGCAACACACTTGCAAGAGTACGTTTTAGCCAGCGTTTGATCATAAATCCGGCCCTAAACTTAGGTGTAATCGAATTTGATCTTGATCGCTATCAATTGGTGCAGCTAGATCTAATCGAATTGGACCTATTGGTGAAATCCAACGTAAACCGATCCCCAAGCTTTTTTGAAAATCAGGAGAATCATTAAAAGCAGAGCCAATATCGCTGAAAACAGCAAAAGCCCAGCTTTCAGCAAATCGATAATCATATTCGATACTTGCCACAGCTAAATGCTTACCACCTATAAAGTCGCCCGTGTCGTCTTGAGGTGAAATCGTTCGATAATCAACCCCCCGAACGCTATTATCACCTCCAGCAAAAAAACGATAGTCCAAGGGGAGGTCAGTTAAATCTGAGGTTAAACTGGTACCAACTTCTGCGCGGTAAATAAGTCGATGTTTAGGGGCAAATGTACTGATACCTTTATAAGCCGCTGAGACTTGCAAGAAAGTTGCATCTGAAGCAAGCTGTTCATGTGCACCTTGAATTTCAGTTTGAAAGCGAAAACCTTGGTCAGGTAATACTGGATTATCGGTGCTAATATAATTCCAACTGGTTCCTGGAACGACTAAAAACGAGCTACCTTCATCAATACCAGTATCAAATTCATCATAAACTAGATCAATAAAGTTTGTAGTTTTCCAGCCGCTTGGCAGGACTCTAGTCTTGCTAATTCCGAATTTACTACTTTTGCTTTGAGTAATGTCTGTTAACTCTTCTTTGAAACCTAAATCAAGACTATACCAACTGTTTGCAGGGTTGCTTTGACTAGGGAGTTTTAAACCGGCCGTAAGCTCCTTAACTACATCGGATAAACTGAGTTTTGATGAAAATTGATAGCCTTTATCATTCAGCTGACGATTATTGTAGTCGAATCTAAATCGAGTTTTAGTGTCCGTTGAGAAACCAACGCCAACTGAGTAATCGATTCTGTTCTGTTTGGTTAATATGATTTTAACTGGCACCTTGCCATTCTTGGCACTATCCCGCTGTAAACTAACGCTCGCGCTTGCAAAGTAATTACTATCTAAAATTTTATTACGAGCTTTAAATAAGTCACTGTTTGTGAACCATTGTTCTGCTTTAAGAGGAACCAAGGCTTCAACAAAGCTTTGATCTAAAAACTGAGGTTCTTGAACAACTTCGACTTCACCTAGTCTGTAGCGTTGTCCAGTATTGATATGTAAATTGATTTTTGCACTGTGATCTTGTCTTGAAATTAAAATTTCAGCTTTGGAAAACTCAAAGTCTAAATAAGCATGTTCTATAGCTATCGACTCTAGTCTACGTTTAAGTTGGCTGTAATGCTTATCAACTAAAATATCGCCAACTTTTAAGGGGAACCTTTCTATCGCTGCTACAAAGTTTTTGTCCGATTTCCCTGAGCCGTTCAACGATATATCAACGAGCTCGACTTTAATGGCCTGATTAAGTTTTATATTAGCATCCAATTGCAAGCAAGTCTGATTGCTGTCTTTTACTTCTAAGGTTAGGCTTGGCGAATAAAACCCGAAAGGTTGGGTTGCTTTGGTAATTGTTTTCTCTAAATCAAGTCGGTATTTCTCTAAGTTATTCGCCGGCTCTAAACAGTCGCTAGCCTGGCTAGCAACAAGCAGCTTGATGTTATCCAATACCTCACCACTGATACCTCGAATTGTTAAATTGCTGGCTTGCAGCGGTAGTGCCAACATGCAGAGAATTAGTACAAGGCAAGCCTTCATATTTCTGAATGATGATAAGATGGAGTAACAAAATGTGCGCAAGCAAAATCCAATTAGCTTAAAAATTTTTCCAAACACAAGTAGCAATGATTGCTAGACAAACGGCTAAGCTAATTTTATCCTTTATGACAAGCCATGACTATAAAAATCACTAAATCATGTTTGAGTTTTTGAAGCAGCCCGCTATTTCCATTTCTGATAACAGCTATATCAGCTGGTGGCAAATAATATTAGCCATTGGTCTTGTGGTATTGGCTTGGTTTCTAAGCTACAGCATCGCCAAATTTACTGGCAAGAAACTTTCAAATGCCTCAAGAATTGACAAAACTACTGTGGCCATCATCCAAAAGATTATTTTCTTTGCGACCTTAATTCTGGTTTTTTTATTAATTTTGTCATTTCTGGATATTCCTCTTACCGCATTCGCCTTTATTTCAGGTGGCGTTGCAATAGGACTAGGGTTTGGAGCGAAAAATATCATCGAAAACTTTTTAAGTGGCTGGATTTTAATGTCAGAAAGACCAATACGGATTGGCGATTATATTGAGCTCGACTCAAGCTATGGTACTGTTATTTCTATTGGTAACCGTTCGACAATCGTTAAACGCATCGATGGTGTGCACATTACTATTCCAAATAGCCAAATTTTAGAGTCGAAGATCGTAAATTGGTCGTTAATTGACCCATTCGTCAGAACCACGGTGCGAGTTGGTGTTAGCTACGGCTCTGACGTCAAGTTAGTAGACAAACTGCTTTTAGAAATTTGTCAGGAGCATCCTGACCTTTTACAAGATCCTGTGCCTAGGATCGTGTTCGAAGATTTTGGTGATAACGCCCTTATTTTTGATGTTTTCTTCTGGGTGAGTTTAAAGCAGGGGAGAGAGCTTAGGTTAATTCGAAGTGAGCTGCGACATGCCATCAATCAAAAGTTTAATGAGCACGGAGTGGTTATTGCATTTCCTCAGCGTGACGTGCATTTGCACCTCGATAAAGGTGGGCCTTTATTTGGAGACCAACAATGAACCAAAACTTTTCGCAGCTTTTGCTTGATGGTGAAGGTGGCATAGCAAAAGATGGCTCTGGAACGGATCCTAGCTGGACCCATTTAAACTTTGAATCGAGTCAGGGTATCGAATGGATTAAGAAACAAGCCAATATTTCCGACCATAGCATGGAGCTATTGTTATCAGGCGATACTCGTCCTCGTTGTTTAATTGATGATGATGGCTCAATAAATTTGTGTCTCAGAGGAATTAATTTAAATCCCAATTCATCACCAGAAGACATGATCTCGCTGCGTTTATGGCTAAAAGGCAATACATTTATTAGTTGTAATCGAAGAGAAAGTCAGTCGATTAATCGGCTTTATGACAAGCTGAACAAAAGGCAAGGACCAAAAACTGCAGATGAGCTTTTACTTGGCCTAATTGAAGAGTTAGCGAGTATTAGTGAAAGTTTTATGGAAACTCTAGAGTCAGAATTGGATCTACAAGAAGATCAAATTGCAATGGCTAAGTTTGAAGTGTTTAACCCTAAAATGAGCCGACTAAGAAGGCAGATAGCAACCATAAAGCGTTTCTTAACTCCGCAGAAAGAAGCGCTAGAGCGTCTTTATCGCACTAAAAATAGTAGCTTCAGTGAACATTTTTACGAATCTTTGTACGTTCAACTGGATAAGTTTATTTTAATGCTTGAGAACATGGACCTGCTAAGAGAGCGGATCATAGTGCTGCAAGAGCAGTTTATGGGATACATTAGCCATGAGCAAAATAGCCGTTTATATTTGTTGGCTATTATCTCGGCAATTTTCTTACCACTTACTTTTTTATCGGGTTTGTTAGGCATGAATGTGGGCGGCTTGCCAGGCTTGGAGAATACTAATGCCTTTTGGATTGTCAGTGGGTTTTGTTTAGTGGTCGCTGTCGGCTTACTGATATGGTTTAAAAGGAAAAAGTGGTTCTAACACTAAGCTAGTAAACTAATAGCTCTTTTTCGCGCTTCTTTGTAATTAATAATTGGCATTGGATAATTGCAAGCCTTTCTCTGCTCAGCTGATGGCTCATGGATGCTTTTGCTGTCCAACTCAGTTAACTCGGGAACAAGTTTTTTAATAAATGCACCATGTGGATCAAATCGTTTTGATTGAGCTGTTGGGTTCATAATTCGAAAGTAGGGCGCGCTATCAGCTCCAGTTGAGGAGCACCATTGCCAACCACCATTATTTGAAGCAAAATCACCATCGATCAGCGTTTGCATGAAATACTTTTCCCCCCAGCGCCAATCAACCAAACATAATTTGTTGAGAAACATGGCTGCATTCATGCGCAAACGATTGTGCATCCAGCCCGTTTGATTAAGCTGACGCATTGCTGCATCTATGATGGGGAAACCAGTTTGACCCTTGCACCAAGCAGAAAAAAGTTCAAAGTTATTTTCCCAAGGTTCAGATGCATTCTCTTTATAAGGCAGATGTTTAACTATCTCTGGATTATCAATCACGATTTGTCGATAAAAATCTCGCCAAATTAGCTCTGATAACCATGTGTCTTTATAAAAGCTTAGCTCATCGCCATTGTAAAAATCGTATAATCGCTCAGTACATTGCTGCGCAGAAATTGTGCCCACGGTTAAGTGAGGTGACACTAAACTAGTACCCACAATAGAGGGGATATCTCTATCTTGGGAGTAATCAGTAACCGTTGAAATAAACTTTTCTAAGCGGCGACGGGCTGCTTGACTACCTGCTTGCCAAATATCACGACGATAATCTTGAGCAAAATCACTTTCAAACACGTCACAAGTAGTGACATCAGAATCTTGTTTAGAAGGAGCTGGCCATGAAACGGGCTTTTTCTGCTTGTGTTGCTCGATCCAAGCCTTTTTATAAGGTGTAAATACGCGATAAGGCTCGCCACCAGCTTTGCGAACGCTACTGGGAGGTAAAATCAGATCGCAATCATAAGATTTGATTTCAATACCCTTGTCGCTTACTAACTTTTCGAGAGCAAAGTCACGCGCCACTTCATCAACTAGGTATTCTTTATTAAAGCTAATCGAGCTTACTTGGTATTTTTCAGAAAGGCTTAATAACTTCTGAGGAATTTCTGAATAATCTGAAACGGTAATAATATGTAGCGGAATATTAAGTGATCGCAAATCTTCTTTGAGTGCTAGTAATGAATCATAAGTAAAGCCAATTTTACTTGCAGAATCATTATGGGTAATTCGTTGCTCAGTGGCTTCGACGTAAACCCCAATTACCACACTATCCAATGAAGCCTGATATAGCGCCGCGTTATCAGTTACTCTCAAATCATTTCTGAACCAAACCAAGGATTTTTTCAAAGAAATGCTGCCTATTAAATGTAATTACGCAAACCAAGCTCGATAGGGTGTGGATCTAAGTAGGCCTGATTATTAATATAATCACTACCAAATTGTTTTATATAGTGATTGATTAAAGTGATTGGCACCATCAAAGTCACGATACCTTTGCGATATTGTTCGATAACCTTTACCAATTCCTGTTTAGCCTCACTAGTAATATCTCGCTTCAAATAGCCAAAAATATGGTAAAGCACATTGGTATGAGACTTACTGCTGGCTACTTTTTTTAAAGTACCCATTAGCAGCTGCTCATATTCGGTAATTACTTTATCTGTTTCTTTTTTAGCATTGTTCGCCACTAAGCGACCAAGTTCCTTATAAGCGCTATAACTGTGCGCCATAATCAAATACTTATAACGGCTATGGAAAGCCACCAAATTTTTATGCTCTGGCTGCTTTAGCACAGTATTTTGCCATTCATAGTATGCAAAAACGCGGTTGATAAAGTTTTCACGCAACTTGGGATCAGATAACCGACCTTCTTCCTCAACTGGCAATTCGGGTCTTAACTGCATAATCTTGCCAATAAATGCACCTTGAGATGATTGGTTAGTGGGGTTGCCATTTTCATGGTACACCTTGACTCGCTCCATACCGCAACTTGGAGAGTTTCGGATCACAATATAACCATAAATATCTTCTAAAGATGACAAACTAGATTGCGCATAATCAACCAGCGCAGTCGTAACATCTTGTGAATGGTCTTCAACCATCTTCACCCGAATATCACCAGCAACATCTACCAAGTGTATTGGTGGGCGAGGGCTGGGCATTCCAATACCCATTTCGGGGCAAATGGGCTTGTACTCAAACCAGTCGTTCAATACATCCAAACAATACTTTGAACGCTTATGGCCGCCATCATAGCGAACTTTGTTACCCATTAAGCAAGAGCTAATAGCTATCTTTATTTTCTTCATAGGTGCCATTGTATGGAGTATCAGTGAAAGTTAGGTGAATAACATAATCATAACATCGAGTTTTAAGTTTTTTGAGTAATTTCCAAATCTTGAACTTAACCAAATAAAAAAAGGCTGCATACAAGCAGCCTTTGATCAAAATTTGAAATTAGAATGTAGTTTTATACAGTAAATTCAGGTGCTATTCCTATCCCCCAAAACAGCACACTGATAGCTATTGAGCCGACGGCCAAGACCATAGCAACAGCAATAATAGAATTACTGAACATGAAACCTTTTTCTTGATTAACGCCCATCATAATAGGGGTGCCGATAAATAATAAATAAACGGCATAAGCAAGCGCGGCTAGCGTAACCAAAGTATCTAGCCATAAAATTGGGTATACGCTGACAATGCCCGCTAAAAACAATGGTGTAGCAGAATATACCACCAACGCGAAGCAATCAGCTAGACTCGCATCGGATCCATAAGTTTTTGCCATCCAGCGTACAAATTGAGCAAATATGTAAGCTCCCGCCAACATACCAATATAAGCAGCAACTGAAATCATAAGAGCGCTATTAGGAGTTAGCTTGGTTGACTCTTCTGAGCCTACTTGCCAACCAATATATACCGTTCCAATAAAAGCTGCTGATACCGGAATCAAGGCCATTAAGATTAAAAAGCGCACATAAACTTTCTGCACTGTAAATTGTTTTGCCTTGATTGCGTGCCAAGTTTCTTCTGGGTTATAAAGCAAGTTAAAACGATTTTTCATGGTAACTCCCGTCTAATTGACATGACAACTGGTGCCAGCAAACTGGCTTAACTGTTGCATGTTTATTATGTTTATTTCTTTTTGTTTGAGCTCTAATAATTCGAGCTTGTTTAACTTTTTAAATAAGCGACTAATGGTTTCAACTGCCATACCAAGATAGTTAGCTATATCCACTTGAGTCATCGGCAATTGAAAGCGATCTGATGCTAAGCCACGGTTGGCATAACGACGCGAAAGATTGATGATAAAAGCGGCCAGCCTTTGTTCGGAATTTTTCTTATTGAGCAATAAAAATAGAGCCTTATCATCTTGAATTTCATTGCTCATGATTTTCAACAACTGACTTCTTAATCCAGGGATCTGCCCAGCCAAAATATCCAGCTTGTTGTAGGGAAGGGCGCATACCAGCGATGTATCTAAGGCTTTGGCGAAACTCTGGTGAGTATTATCGGCAATAGCGTCAAGACCTATGATCTCGCCTGGCAAATAAAAGCCAGTTATTTGCTCTGTACCATCAGAATCTAAAGTGTAAGTTTTTAGACAGCCAGAACGAACCGCATATAAAGACTCGAGCGGATCACCATAACGAAAGAGCACATCATCTTTTTGATAGGGTTTGCGGCGCTTGACGATACTATCAAGGTGTTCAATTTCGGCATCCGCTAACATCACTGGTAAACACAGTCGGCTAATACTGCAACTTTGGCACTTAATTTGCTCTAGGTTCATCATCATAGACATAGATAATCAGTAGTGGTGAGTTTATCAATTAAAGCCATTTAGATCACCTTAGAAAAAGCCTGAAGTTGATTTATTTCTTGTAAATAGCGATCAAATTGCATGCAGATATTGCGGATAAAAAATCGTCCAGATTCAGTTATTAGAATCTGCTCTTTCGATAAAATGACCAGTCCATCATCAATAAAACTGTTCAACTGCTCCAGTTCGTCCTTAAAATAAGCGGCAAAACTAATGTCATAAGCTGATTCAATGGCCTTAATGTCGAGTTTGAAGTTGCATATTAAACTCATAATCACATCACGGCGTAATTCATCATCTTGGCTTAGTATGCAGCCACGCCAAACCGGTAGCTTATCCTCAGCTAATGATTGGTAGTAACTGGGTAGGTCGGTTTTGTTTTGGCTATAACAATTAGCAACTTTACTGATTGATGAAACCCCTAGGCCAACCAATTGGTAGTTTTTATGAGTGGTGTAGCCTTGAAAATTGCGATGCAGCTTACCATTTTGCTGAGCAATATTTAGGCTATCGTCAGGCAGCGCAAAATGGTCCATACCAATATAGACATAACCTGCCTCGATTAACTGATTCATGGTTTGTTCAAATATAGCGATTTTCTGCTCAGCCGATGGCAAATCATCGGCGTTAATTCTGCGCTGTGGCTTAAATCGATGTGGCAGGTGAGCATAGTTATATAGAGCAATTCGGTTAGGCGCTAGCTTTAGCACTTGCTCAATAGTTTTAGCAAAGGTTTCAGTGGTTTGATGCGGCAGACCATAGATCAAATCCATATTAACCGAATCAAATTGATGACTTCGAGCTGCAACAAATAAGCTATCCACCATCTCAAAGCTGTGCTCACGATTTACCGCTGACTGAACTTTTCTATCAAAGTCCTGAACACCGATGGAAAGGCGATTAAAACCAATTTTTTTGAACTCACCGAGCTTTGCTCTATCAACTGTTCGTGGGTCGATCTCTATGGATATTTCGGCATCGTCATCAATGTCGAACAACTCAGTTAATTTTTCTAAGATTAGCTGAATTTGCTCACTGGTAAGGAATGTTGGAGTGCCGCCACCAAAGTGAATTTGCCCAATGTCCTTTGATGCACAATGCTTGGCAACTAATTGAGCTTCTTTTAGCAGATATTGGATATATTCATCGGCTTTTTGGCTGTCTTTAGTAATAACTTTATTACAGGCGCAGTAATAGCAAATATTCCGACAAAAAGGGATGTGAATATAAATAGAAAGTTTTTGTTTTTCTATTGATGAAAGCGCTGACAGATAACTATTGGTTGTAAATTCTTGATGAAACTCTAACGCGGTCGGATAAGATGTATATCTTGGCCCTGAAATATTATATTTTTCAATAAGTTGTGTATCGATTTGCATTAGAATCTGTTAGTCAATAAGGCTAACACTATCTTATGCTCTAGCTGAATTGGAAACTTGATATATATCAAGTTTATAGCCCTATTTAATGCTGATGTGAATGATTTTGCTGCTGTTGATGTTGCATATGTTGTTGGTGCTCAGAATGATCTTTAGTCAGGGCCGAATAAATATAAAAAGCGCCCATTAAAATAAATATTAGTGCCGCAACACTTTTAAAGATTTTGCTTTTAAGCACACTCATCAGCTTTTGGCTAACAAAGCCAATTGAAAGCAGCATTGGTAAAGTGCCAAGCCCAAAGAAAAGCATGACCATAAAACCCTCTAAAGGCTGTGCACTGCTAATCGCCAACGCCAAAGCGCTATAGACCAAACCGCAAGGCAGAAATCCCCATAACAAGCCAATGACCATTGCTTGAATCGAGGACTGCATTGGTAAAAAAGACTTTTGAAAGGGCTGGATTTTACGCCAAACTTTATGACCAATTTTTTCTAAACTTAATAAAGGAGCAGCAAAATTAAGCAAATAAAGCCCCATCAAAAGCATAAAAATGCCACTTAACAAAGTCAAAATTGGAATTTTTACATCCGTCAGTAAATGACCTAATGCTGCAGATATGGCGCCAAGAATTGCATAACTCACAATACGAAAGGTTTGATAAATAAAAGTAAGTTGAAGTCTTTTTTCAGAACTGCTCGCTTGACTAAAAGCGATGGTTATTCCGCCACACATACCAACACAATGCAGCGAGCCAAAAAAACCCATGGCTAACGCCGTTATATATAAGCTCAGCATCAAATAGTTATTCCTTTTTGTCGGTAGGTGTGTCTAAACTAGTTGGTTTTTCGTCAAACAGTATTTGCTGCGACTCTTTATCTAAATCCGAATATTGGTCACTATTTACTGCCCAAAAAAATAAAGCAATTGCCCCAGCAAGTAGCAGCAAAGTTAGAGGAATTAAAAAATAAATAGCGTCCATATTATGTTTTGGGATTAAGTCGCAACGAATTAATAACTACTACAATTGAGCTTAATGACATTCCGATAGCCGCCAAATAAGGCGGGATCAAGCCGCTAGCAGCAAAAGGGATCATAATCAGATTATAACAAATTGCCCAGCCAAGATTTTGTTTAATGACACTATTGGTTTGCAGTGATTTATTGAGCGCAAATTCTATATCTGATAACTGTGCAGACAATAAATAGCTATCAGCATGAGTTTTAGTTAGATCAGAAGCGCCGGCCATTGCGATAGATGTATCGCTAAAAGCCATGGCCGGAGCATCATTAACTCCATCGCCTATCATTAAAACCTCTTTGTTTGTAGAGGATTTCTTGAGCTTTGTTATATAATCCAGTTTATCTTCTGGCTTTAAATTGTTGCGCCAATGCTCGATACCGACCTCAGTAGCTAATTGCTCTACTTGCTGACTTGGATCGCCACTTAAAAGGTGTAATGTTTTTCCACCCTTAATTAACTGCGATAAGCTTTGCTTAACATCCTCTCGTATTGCATCAGTTAAAATTATTTTGGCGGTCAGCTGCTGACTATTACAAAGAAAAAGTCCATTAGCATCTAAGTCTTTTGTGCTCACTTGAGTGTAATTGCTAATAAAATTAGCATTACCAAACCAATAAGTTGTTTTATCTATCTGACCAGTTACCCCAGCGTAAGGATGCAGTTCAATATCAGAGGCTTGAACATTTGACACGGAGTAGGGTGCAAAAGCCTTTGCAATTGGATGCTCGGAATGCGCCTCTAGAGCTGCAATAACCTGCAAAACAGCTGGCTCTGAAATAGCCGAGAACAACTCGACACTCTCAACAACAAGTTTCCCTTGAGTTAAGGTGCCTGTTTTATCAAAAATAATATCTGTGGTGGTACTAAGTTTCTGTAGAAAATCTTGATCTTGCACTAAAAAATTGCGCTTATTCAAGGATGAAACACCACAGGTTAAAGCCACAGGCGTAGCAAGCGAAAGGGCGCAAGGGCAACTAACCACCAACACTGCAATAGTGATCCATAATGCTTCTGCAGGTTCTTTAAAATACCAAAAACTAAAGGTCGCCAGGGCAAGCAATAGAATCGCCGTAACAAAATAACGCGCAACTTTATCCGCCAGCATAGTGATCTTAGGCTTAGCTAAGAGGGCAATTCGTTGCATTTGTTTAAGCTGATGCAAAAAGCCATCGTCTTTTAGATGTAATACTTCTATTTCAATAGGAGCATCACCATTAATACTGCCAGCCAAAACACTGTCGCCAATGGTTTTGTTAACTGGCATAAACTCGCCACTCAACATGGCTTCATTGATAGAGCTTGTACCTCGGTATATGACACCATCAAAGGCAATGACATCGCCTGGTTTTATTAATAATTTATCGCCTATCGATATTTTTTGAAGTGGCATAGGCTTTATCTTAGCCGAATCACTCAAATCAACTTTATTAACTAAGAGGTTGGCTTGAGATGTTTTCAGGGTAAATTGCTGGCGAACTTTTTGTCTTACATTATATTCGAGGTATCTGCCTATAAGTAAAAAGAAAACAAACATGGTCACTGAATCAAAATAGACTTCGCCGCCACCACTGATAGTTGCCCAAATGCTGGTGATGTAGGCCAGAGCTAAAGCTAGGGCAATAGGCACATCCATGTTTAATTGCCAGCTTTTGATCGCACGGATGGCGCTACTAAAAAACGGATAACCTGAGTAGAGCAGTACTGGCGTTGCTACAAAAAAGCTAACCCAGCGCAAGAAACTTTGATGCGAAGCATCTATCCCATCAAAGGCGCCAATATACAGGGCAACGGCATACATCATGACTTGCATCATACCTAGGCCCGCAAGCCCAAGTCGTTTTAGCCATAGCTTGTTTTGCTGATGATGAATCGAGTCCAGCTGTTCGCTGTTGTAAGGTTTTACTGGATAGCCGAGCTGATGAAAGCTAATTAAAACATCGCTGAGCTTGGTTTGTGTTTTTGACCAAGTCAGATAAATTGTTTGCTCAGAAACATTGGCAGCAACTTTTCTAACGCCCTTCAAACTGCCAATGTGTTTCTCTATGAGCCAACTGCAAGCGCTACACTGCAAGTTTTCACAAATAAGCTCTATGGATTGAGTAACTTCATTTTGAGTCTTAACAAAACTGTCGATAACTTCCTTTTCATCAAAAACTTTTAATTCTTCTGGAATTAAGTCATCTGCTTTGGGCGCTACCGAAGTGCGGAATTTGTAATAATCATCAAGGCCGCTGCTGATAATGGTATCAGCGATACTGTAACAACCCATGCAACAAAACTGACGGTTCTTTCCTTGATATTCTAGCGTTTGATGAAAACCATTAGGGATCGGTAAGTGGCAATGGAAACAGCCGGAAGCTTCTTTGGCGGTCATCTATACTATAGCCCTAAAACCAACTTCCTATCGGATGGTAATTGCCATTGGCCTTTTAACTGCCAGCTGCCAGAATAAGGATGAAGCTGTAAATACCACTTGCCATTAATAGCTTCAACTTGCTGCTGATCAAGCAAGGCAAAATAATTTCCTGTAGCGGTTTGTTGTAGTTTTAACTCAAAATCTTTTGATTCAATAGTGGCGTGACTAAAAAGTAAGGATAAATTGTCGCTAATTACTTCTTTGCTTTGTAATTGAAGCGATAATTTATTGACTTGCAAAGATAGCGTGGCTTGAATGCCCATTTTTTTAGCTTGCTCGATCTTATCGAACTGCTTATTAATGGCTAAGCCTTCTTTGTAATAATCTTCCTTAACTAAAGTATCGGCGCCATCAATTGATATGACGATCATAGAAATGCCACCGATAATCGAAGCCAATGGAATTGAAATTAAAAACCAAGGCCAAAACTGTTTATACCAAGGCTGAGTGTCTTCTTGTCTCATGAATTAGCGTCTTCTGGTTAAAGCTGGGCCCAAAAATCTTGCGGGCTCTGATACTTTGATGCTGGGATCATCAATCGCTTCAATATGAATCAATATTTCAGAATTACTTTTATCCATATAAACCGGATCGATCGATAAACGAATAGGGTAGGTTTCAACCAAGCCAGCACCAACGGTAATTTCAGATGGGCCTTTATATTGCATGTTTTCTAGACCATCTATTGTAACTCGATAGCTTCTGGCTTGCTGAGCTTTATTTAAAACTTTCAGCTTATAAATATTTTCAACATAACCTAGACTATTGGTGATATAGAGTCTATTTCGATCTTTGATAATATCTAATTCTAATGGCGTTCTTAAAAAGATTGAAAACGCGAAAATAGATGATATTGCTAATAAAACCAGGCCGTAACCAATTGTCTTTGGTCTCAATAGACGAACAGATTTTCCTTCTTCTTTATTTTCAGTGGTATATCGAATCAAACCTTTTGGATAGTCCATTTTGTCCATAACTTGATCACAAACATCAATACAAGCAGCACAGGCTATGCATTCATATTGCAAGCCATCGCGAATATCGATACCAGTAGGACAGACATGCACACATTGCATACAATCGATGCAATCGCCTAAGCCTTGTTCTTTATAATCTTCTGAACCTTTTTTTCGTGCTCCGCGAGCCTCACCGCGCTTTTCATCATAAGCAATAATCAAGGTGTCTTTATCAAACATCGAGCTTTGAAAACGGGCATAGGGGCACATATAAATACACACTTGCTCACGTAGCTTACCCGCATTACCCCAAGTGGCAAAACTGTAAAAGAGTACCCAGAAAGTTTCCCAAGGCCCGGTGGAAAAAGTCATTATTTCTTGAGTAAGTGTTTTGATTGGCACGAAATAACCAACAAAAGTATAACCAGTAAAGAGCGCGAGAATAATCCACAAGAAATGCTTGGTGAATTTTTTGCGAATTTTTTCAAAGTTCCAAGTTTGTTTGCTGAGTTTGATTTGCTTATTGCGATCGCCCTCTACAAATCTCTCAACCCATACAAAAAGTTGTGTCCAAACCGTTTGTGGGCATGCATAGCCACACCAAAGACGACCAGCTACTGAAGTAAAAAAGAAGAGTGCTAAGGCTGCGATGACCAGTAGTAATGACAAGAAAATAAAATCTTGTGGCCAAAAGGTAATGCCAAAAAGGTGAAATTGACGGGCGGGCAAATCCAATAATATTGCTTGCCTGCCATTCCAAGTTAGCCAAGGACCTAAATAATAGATCCCTAGTAATAACCAAACCGATAAGACTCGAAAATTGTTAAAAAAACCTGAAACCTTTTTCGGTCTTATCTTTTCATGTTTTTGATAGAGATCCTTCTCATCGCCAACCACATAAGTATTATCCTGAGAGCTCATCTTTATCTCTTTTAGTTAGTTATTCAGATTCGTCCTTATTATGCGACAAGCTGTACACATAAGCCGTTACTAGGTGTGATTTTTCAGGACCTAGAATAGTTTCGTGTGCAGGCATACGATTAATACGGCCATGTCGGATAACATCTTTAACCAAACCTGGTGAAGCGCCATGCAACCAAACTGCATCTGATAAGTTTGGTGCGCCGAGCGCTTGATTGCCTTTTAAGTCTCGACCATGACAAGCGGCGCAAGATTGATTATAAACAACTTCACCTTGTGCTAGGAAAGATTCAATAACGGGTCTATCAACGCTATTCTTACTACTGATATAGCTAGAAAGTGAGTCAATATCTTTATCTGAAAGTGTATCTTTCCATGCTGGCATTACGCCATTTCGACCTTTCAGGATTGATAATTTAATCTGCTCCGGCGAACCGCCGTAGAGCCAATCACCGTCCGTCAAATCAGGAAAGCCTAAAGAACCGCGAGCATCAGCACCATGACAACCAAAACAAGTGTTGGCGAAAATTGCTTGTCCCATTTTGATAGCTTCTGGTTCTTTCTGTAGCGATTCAATACTCATAGCCGCGTATTTTTCATAAAGCGGTAAATACTTTTCATTTGCCGCAGCCACTTCAGCTTGATATTGGTTATCTTGAGTCCAGCCTAATGCACCTTTAAATTTGCCAAGGCCAGGGTAAAGGATTAAATAAACTACAGAAAAGATAATGGTGATATAGAATAACCACAGCCACCAACGAGGAAGAGGGTTATCATACTCTTCAATACCATCGTAAACATGGCCCGTAGTTTTGCCTTGTTGTCCCGATTGTTTTTTCTTACGAGTAAAATACAGTAACGCAACACAGCCAACTAGATTAATCACCGTGATTGCAATTATATAAATGCTCCAAAAATTACTCATAATGTTTACCCTCATCATTTGAGTCTGGATTTCTTTCAGCATCTAAAACCATGCGTGAAGCCTGCTCATATTTCTTTTTGTTGCGCTTTGAATACACCAGCACGCAAATCACAATAAATAGCACCATTGCCATTAAAGTGATTAGCCCACGGAAGATATTAATATCCATTAGCGAGCTCCTTGCTTGTTGGTGATCTCTAAACCTTGTGATTGCAGATAAGCAATTAAGGCTTCCATTTCAGTTTTGCCTTCAACTTCAGCGCTCGAACTTTCGATTTGCTCGTCAGTGTAAGGAACCCCTAGAGTCTGCATAGCTTTTAGCTTCTTAGGCGTTTTTTCTGATTGGATCAGATTTTCAGCTAGCCAAGGATAAGAGGGCATATTCGACAATGGCACTACATCACGCGGATTAATCAAATGGACATAATGCCATTCGTCACTATAACGACCGCCGACACGCGCTAAATCAGGCCCAGTACGCTTTGAACCCCATAGGAATGGGAACTCATAAACATCTTCGCCAGCAACCGAATAGGGGCCAAATCGCTCGGTTTCAGCGCGGAAAGGGCGAACCATTTGCGAGTGACAGACGTGACAGCCTTCTTTGATATAAACATCACGTCCTTCAAGCTGTAGCGCGGTGTAAGGTTTTAGCCCTTCGACCGGCTCGGTAGTATTTTTCACAAAGAATAACGGCACGATTTCCGCTAAGCCACCAAAGCTAATGACGATGACAATTAAGATCCCCATTAAAGCGACATTTTTTTCAACTTTTTCATGATTCATGTGGCTTCTCCTTAATGTACCGGCTCTGGAATACGAGTATCAGCAGCTTCTGGCTTTGCAATAGTTTTCATCACATTGTAAAGCATGATGAACATACCGCTTAGGAACAAGAATCCGCCAAGTAATCGAATACCATATTGAGGATAGGTATTTTGCAAAATTTGAATCCAAGTGTAAGTTAAAGTGCCGTCTGGATTAGTTGCGCGAGCCATTAGACCTTGAGTTAAACCAGCAATCCACATAGATGCGATATATAAAACTACGCCAATGGTCGATAACCAGAAGTGCAAATTAATCAACTTAATGCTAAACATCTGCTTCTTGCCAAATAATCCTGGAATTAATGAGTAGAGCGCACCGATTGAAACCATAGCAACCCAACCTAAGGCTCCAGAATGAACATGACCAATGGTCCAGTCAGTATAATGAGATAGGGCGTTTACCGTCTTAATTGCCATCATTGGGCCTTCAAAAGTCGACATACCATAGAAAGACAATGACACAATCAAGAATTTCAAAATCGGATCGGTTCTTAATTTATGCCAAGCGCCAGATAAGGTCATAATACCGTTGATCATGCCGCCCCAAGATGGTGCCAATAGAATTAGTGAGAACACCATGCCTAATGATTGCGCCCAATCGGGAAGGGCTGTGTAGTGCAAATGGTGAGGGCCTGCCCACATATAAACGGCTATTAATGCCCAGAAATGCACAATCGATAAGCGATAGGAATAAACCGGGCGTTCCGCTTGTTTTGGCACGAAATAGTACATAATGCCCAAGAAACCAGCCGTTAAGTAGAAACCAACCGCGTTATGCCCATACCACCACTGAACCATCGCATCGATAGCCCCAGAATAAGCTGAATATGACTTCCAAGAAGTCATATCAATCGGTAATTCAGCACTATTAACTAAGTGCAGCACCGCAACAGTAATGATAAAGGCGCCAAAGAACCAGTTAGCTACATAAATATGGCTGGTTTTACGCTTGATAATGGTGCCAAAGAATAAAATGGCGTAAGCGACCCATACAATGGTAATAAGGATATCGATAGGCCATTCCAACTCCGCATATTCCTTAGCGGTGGTAAAGCCCATCGGCAGGGTAATCGCAGCTAACACAATCACCGCCTGCCAGCCCCAGAACACAAATGCGGCCAATTTATCGCTAATTAAGCGCGTATGACAGGTTCTTTGCACACAATACAAGGAAGTTGCCATCAGCACGCAACCACCAAAGGCAAAGATCACCGCATTGGTATGTAATGGCCTTAAACGCCCATAACTGAGCCAAGCCGTATCGAAATTAAGCGCTGGCATCCATAACTGGGCGGCAATTAAAACCCCAACAGCCATACCAACGATTCCCCAAACAACTGCCATTATTGAAAACTGGCGTATAACCTTATAGCTATAATTGTTACTCGTGTTTTCTACCATTCAATTCACCTTGAAGTAGGTCGTACCTTGTTTTTCGCAACTGTATTATCTACTTCTACAATAACAGCTTATTGTGACTGTCCAACTAATGTAGTTCATAAACTATACTATAAAAACAATATGTTAGCGTATTCTTTATGTTTATAAACAATTAAAGTTGTTCATAAAAACTTACATACAAAAACGCTATTCTTAACGGCAACTAATTTAGATCATTATTCATTTAAGAAATTGACATAGATCAAGTCTATGATTTATTTAGAATAAGCCATAGCTTATATAATAACCAAACTCTCTTGAGGTTGAAATTTCTTCTAACTGTAGTATCATCCTGCCTGAAAATTATACAAGGAAGTCATAATAATAAGAGCTTCCTAGAATAAAAATAAACATATAGCACTGAAGGAGCCCTCATGCGCGCTTTACTTACCAGCGTAATTAAGCTGGCATTTATTATTTGCCTACTGATTTTTACAAATACACTGGAAGCAAGATTGCCATTTCCAGGAGGGGGCGGCGGAACCACAACACCTACGCCTTCAACACCGGGAGCTGCTAGTGTATCTCCATCAAACTCAACTGATGGTGCTTTAACGGTTAGCTGGGGAGCCTCTTCAGGCTTAGGACTGGGATATGATTCATTTGGTACATACTTAGTTTTTGAGTCTAAGAACGGAGGCAGCTTCAATCTCGTCGATGAAGTTGGCCCTACTCATACCTCAAAGACCTTAATGTCGCGCGGTGATGGTTCCTATAAATATTACGTAAAAGCCTGTAATGAAAACTTAAATACTGGCGTCAAAATGTGTAGCGGTAACAGTAGTCAGTCGGGTACTGCAACTGTTCGTAAAAAACCAAGCACTCCTTCAGCTCCAAGTATTTCAACCACTAATAGCACAGGCTCTGTAACTGTTTCATGGTCAAAACCTAGCGGGACAGTAACGTATTACAGTCTTCAACGTAGGAAGAATTCTGGAAGTTGGTCAACGGTAGTGTCCAGCCTGTCGGCAACGAGCAGAACTGTTTCAGGGCTATCGGACGGTAGTTGGGATTTCAGAGTGCGCGCTTGTAACTCTGCTTCTTGGTCTTGTAGCAGTTATAGTTCTGACTCTGCTAATGCAACAGTCCGAGTTCGTCCTTCCTCGCCAAGTGCTCCAAGTGTTTCAAATTCGACTAGCACAGGTTCAGTAACCGTTTCATGGTCAAAGCCAAGCGGTACTGTGAGTTACTACAACTTACAACGACGCCAAGGTAGTGGGAGTTGGACAAATGTTGGAGGCAATATAACCGCAACCAGCCACACCGTAACAAGCCTTTCCGACGGCTCATGGGATTTTAGGGTTCGTGCTTGTAATACAGCTTCATGGGCTTGTTCAAGCTATGGCGCTGATTCGGCTAATTCTACTGTTCGTAAAAAACCGAGTACACCTTCTAAGCCCAATATTTCTGCCACAACGAGTACTGGTTCATTAACCGTTTCTTGGTCGAAGCCAAGCGGCACTGTTACATATTACAGCTTACAAAAAAGAAACGGCAGTGGAAGTTGGTCAACCGTAACTTCAAACACCTCTTCAACGAGTTATACGATTCAACTAACTGACGGCTCATGGGACTTTAGAGTTCAAGCTTGTAATGAATTTTCGTGGGCTTGTTCGAGTTACAGTACAGACTCTAATAACAGTACAGTCAGGAAAAACCCCTCTACGCCGCCGAAGCCGTCAATATCAACGTCTGAAAGCACAGGCTCGGTTACTGTTAGTTGGAGTAAACCCTCTGGTACTGTTTCGTTCTACAGCTTGCAAAAACGTAATGGTAGCGGAAGTTGGTCAACCGTAACATCAAGTACTTCTTCAACCAGCTATACAGTTTCAAATTTAGGAGATGGTGCTTGGACATTTAGAGTTCAAGCTTGTAATGGTTATCCATGGGCGTGCTCCAGTTATAGCACCAGCTCTTCAAGCTCAACGGTCAGGTTAAAGCCTTCAACCCCGGCAATTCCAACAATTTCTTCAGCTACAAGTACTGGTAGCGTTACATTAAGTTGGACAAAGCCAAGTGGAACCGTTTCGTTCTATAAGATTGAAAAGAGGAATAACTCGGGTAGTTGGTCTTCGGTTACTCTGAGCACCTCGAGTTTAAGTCACGCTATTGGCGACTTATCTGATGGCAGCTGGGATTTCAGGGTAAGCGCGTGTAATGGATATTGGTGGTCTTGCTCCAGCTTTAGTTCGGACTCCGCCAATGCTAAGGTTCGACTGAAGCCTTCGACTCCTGCTACGCCTTCAATTTCAACAACGACCAGTACAGCTAGCTCTGTAACAGTGAGTTGGAGCAAACCCTCAGGTAACGTAAGTCATTATCAGTTACAAAGACGTAAAGGTTCTGGAAGCTGGACAAATGTTTCAACGAATATTTCAGGACTAAGTAAAACAGTGACAGGACTTACAGACGGTACTTGGGACTTTAGGGTATCTGCTTGTAACGATGAAGCATGGGCTTGCTCAGGTTATAGTGCCGACTCTTCGAATCTTACGGTTCGGTTTAAACCGTCGACCCCAACCGCGCCAGGGTTGGTATTTTCTGCTCCGAATAAATTAACTACTGTAAGCTGGAGCAAGCCTACAGGAACTGTAACCTATTATAACCTTGAAAGAAGCTATAACAGTAGTAACTGGGTTCAAGATAGCGGTATTACGAGCACTAGTAAATCTTATTCGGATTTGGCTGACGGTACTTGGAAGCTTAAGGTTCAGGCCTGTAATGAGTTTGCATGGGCTTGTTCGAGCTTTAGCTCTGGCTCTACGATAAGTGTTCTAAACTTGCCTGGAGTTCCTGCTTCCATAACGGTGCCTACAACAACGGATACGGATGCAAGTCATACCATTTCTTGGGGAGAAGCTTCTGGTAGCTTGCTGACAGCCTATAAACTAGAGGAACGGCTAAAGCCCTACGGCAATAGCAGTTACGGGGCCTGGGAAGAAGTTCATAGCAGTACTTCTCGCTCTAAACATTTTGATAATCGAGCGGACGGTGATTGGCAGTATCGGGTTCGAGCTTGTAATGCAACGGGGTGTGGTAATTATAAAAACTCTTCTACGGTTACGGTTTTAAGAATTCCGTACTCTCCAGTTAACCCGACTGTTCCTTCTTCTGATGCTGATGGTTCTTATACGGTATCTTGGCAAGCACCTTCAAGTGTCGTCAGTCGATATGAATATTCAGAAAGTCCAAGTTTCAGCTCATGGCACTCTGTTGGGTTGGCTACATCAAAGCAAATTAACGGTAAAGGCGATGGTGGGTTTAGCTACCGAGTCCGTGCATGTAATGCTTCTGGTTGTGGTATTTACTCGGCAACCAATACGGTAACGGTGAATCATCCGACACCTGATGCCCCAGTAAGTATCACGGTTCCTGCTGAAACTGGGGAGGCAACTTATGTGGTTTCTTGGGGAGCTGCAACTTCTTCCGTAGCAGATAAATATCAGCTTGCTCATCAGCATGAGTCAGGTAGCTGGACGGCTTGGGAAAACAAGGGTGCTGTATTGTCTGCAGAGGTTACAGTCGATAATAATGGTTTCTGGAAGCATAAAGTACGAGCCTGTAATGATATTCCTGGCGGAACTAAATGTGGGCCTGAAAAAATATCGTCCAGTGTGGATGTGAAGCTTCCTCCGAATTGGGCGTTCCCGAATGGTACCGTTGCCGATCAATTTAATGGCCACATCGATACCATATCAGGCGATAGCAACGTTGGGGTTTTAGAAGGCAAAGCGGGTGTTTCAGGCGGTGCCGCCAATTACTCCGTTCCAGTTGCCTTGCCTCCGGGTCGTAAAGGCATGCAGCCATCAGTCTCAATGAATTACAGCTCTAGAAGTGGTAATGGCGTGATGGGTATTGGTTTTGCTTTATCAGCAGGCTCTAGTATCAGTCGTTGTGGTTCAATTGCCGATATTGATGGTGCTAATCTAGGGGTTCAATATTCGACTCAAGATAAGCTGTGCCTTGATGGAAAGCGCTTAGTTAATGTATCCGGTTCTTACGGTTACTCTGGCACTGTTTATCGTACGGAGATGGATTCATTTGTCCGAGTTACTCAAAAAGGCGGCGGCATCAATAGTGCAAGCACTTATTTTGAAGTACATACTAAAGACAATAAAATTAGCGTTTACGGTAATAATACTTTAAACAATTACTCGAAAGTTCAGCCAGAAGGCGCACCTGCGACCTTAAGTTGGTTAATTGATTCGACACGAGATTATTCCTCTAATGCCATTCATTATCGTTATAAGCACGGTGCGAACAGCGGTGAGGTGTTGCTGGATAGAATTCAATACACAGGTACCAGCGATGGCTCTAGCAACTCTCCTGGTAACCGAGTAGTAATTTTTTCTTACGAGCCAAGAACGGATGTTTCAACCTCGTATCTAGCCGGCGGTAAATCTCGTCAAACACAACGCTTGAATAAGGTGTCTACTCATTACGATGGCACAACGATTCGCGAATATAACGTTGTTTATAAGTACAGTGCTGCGACCAATCAATCGTTAGTTGAAAGCATACAAGAATGCGCCTATAAAAATGGTATATCTTCTTGCTTACCAAAAACGGACTTTAATTGGCAAGATGCTCCGATGACTTACGAGTTAGAGCCATTTACTTTGACCATGGAGAATGGAAATACTATTTCACCGTATCAAGGCTATTCAATAACAGATCCTCGCGCGCCAAATGTAAGCCACAACTCGGTGCTATTTGATGAAATTATGCCACGTGGTGATTTAAATGGAGATGGCGTTAAAGATTGGTATGGAAGTAATTCACCTTCTCACCCAAAAGGCTATTTCTTTAACGCAGAAGGGAAGCAAGGCGTTGAACATGGATTCTCAGCAAATAATTGTGGAGTCCCATTTGCGTATCGAGAAGAGTTAGCATGTAGTTTTGCAGATTTTAACATGGATGGTAGAACCGATGTCTGGATTGGCTCTGCAACTTCAAGCCAATCATTAAAGCTTAGATATACAAAAGTTGATTCTAATGGCGAAGTATATTTTGGAGATGAGGTTGACACTGAGATCGTAACTGAGAGAGATTACTCGGTAGAGCTATCACAATATTACGGTTATACCCAACCTTCGTTAATCCCAGATATTTCTGATTATAATGGAGATGGTTTGCCTGATCTTCTGGTGTATAGTAGTCGAGAGATTTTTGTCTATTTACATAATGGGGATGTCAATGGAGGTAACCCTTATACTATTGCCCCCATATCCGCACATAAATATTTAACAGCTGCTATTCCTGCTGGGCCGCATGTTGCTCCTCAAGACAAAAACGCCGAAAGTATTAGTAATATCGGTGACGTTGACGGTAACGGGCTTCCAGATCTTTTGTTGGTAAAAACTATTGCATACTCTGAAAGCAGCGGTAGTAATTATTTTTTACCACAGCCGCGACCAAAGGCAATCTTGTTAACTCAGCGTTCGGGTAGTGGCATATCTTTTATCAATAAAGATTTAACACAGCATTGTGTAAATGGATATTACTTTAAATTTATTGATGTGAATGCAGATGGTCTCTCTGATTTTATTTGCTCTGATGGTAGTGGAACTACGCTTAGTATTAACGAAGGGAATGCCGACTTTTCTTCTAGAATACCTCTTGGAGTAGATTTAGGTTTAGTAAGAAACCTAAAGATTAAGAGCGGATACGAGTATAGCGGAGATGGCTTAGCACAAAAAATTATGTCAGAGCCAGTCACTGAGTATCGATATGCTCCAGGCTTTAAAGTGGCTGATATTAACGGTGACGGTAAAACCGAACTGTTAATTCCTAATCAGAGAGTAATTGAGTCTTGTTTATATGCTTATGCTTATGATCTTAAGGAAAAACAAAACAAGTTAACGGAATTTTGTGCCAATGATGAAGTTGATACACCGCTATTAGGTGGGCTTTATGGCAAATATATGTATGAGGAATATTTTACAGTTCCTCCTGCTTGTTCTACTTGCGCTCCCATTCAGTATTCAAGAACTTATTTGAAAGATATGCCAGGTGCTCAACAAGACGATAGTATTTATCAGTATGACGCTATCTATTTTGATGAAAATCCTGATGGTTCAATTGCAACTCGAAAAGAAGACTCTGGCTTTGTTGGTCCTCTGAAACAAGGAGCCTTTATTGATACTTATGGTAATGGATTAACAGATTTCGTATTTACCTATGGCCCTACAAATGAAGACTCTCCAGCGTATATTCCAACCTCAGAAAGTTCGAAGCACGCTATATTACAGCGCAATTTTGATACTTACGTTTACCGAAATCGTGGCTCGGCTTCTGGTGATGATTATGCTCCAGTGAATATGTTGAAGTCGGTAGTTAATGGTTTTGCGCATAAATCTGAGTGGGAATATAAACCGTTAAGCACTGGCAAAAAACAAAACAATAATTTGCCACTGTATGCGTCCGATTATGACCAAACGGATACGGATTCAGATTATTTTCATTTTGCATCAAGCATGTACGTGGTTTCAGACTTTAAACAAAGTGATGGTATTGGTGGCGATTTAACCACTCAATATCGTTACAAAGGTGCTATGTATAATGTTCGTGGGCGTGGCTTCCAAGGTTTTAATCAGGTTGCAGTTGATAGTTTGGATTCCGGCTTACGCTCGGTAACAGATTTCCATCAGAAATACCCATTGGCAGGGCAAGTTAAACAAGCGCGTTCTTGTTTAATAACAGATAACTCAAAGGATTGTTCGGTTAATCCGATCAATAAAACCACAGTTTCTGACTACCATGTGATTAATACCACTAGCAAAAGTAAATGGGTTATTGCTGGAAATAGTGTCAAAGAAGAATTTGATTTGGCTAACCGAAATTTACGTTTATCTAAGGTAAATTCGATTTTAGGGAATCAAGTAGGGGTGGACATCGATACTTATGGTAACGTCTTGCTCTCCACTCAAATAGTTGATGATGGCTTTGGGGTTGTCACTAGCACTACCACTAATCAATTTGATACAGGTGCACAATCTTCTGGTTGGTGGAATAAATTATTGGAGACCAAAGTTGATACCTCTCAAGTGTCTAATCGCAATACAACTATTGGCGCTCCAACCGCGACGGGTACAGACTATGATAAATGGACCAAGACCAATTTTGTTTATAGTGGAATTGGACAGACTCATCGTATTCCTAATGAAACTCTAACGAGTGCTAGCGACACCTCATTAACCCATAAAGTGGTAATTGATAGTGTCTCGAATTACGGCCTTCCTACCTCGATAACAACCCATGGTCAGAAGTATGACGGCTCTAATTTAACTACTCGACAAGTCAGTACTGTATACAGTAATGATGGTTACTTCCCTCAAACCGTAACCCAGGAAAACGGCGGTTATGATCTAATTTCGAGTTCTACGGTTTCTCCTATCCATGGTCAGGTGAAAGTAACTACCGATCCTAATGGTATCAGCGTTACGACCACTTACGATCCGTTTGGGCGAGTGGAGTCGCAAACGGTTCCAGGTGGAAAAATCATCGAAACGGGTTATCAATGGTGTACGTCTACGTACTGCCCTGACTCAAAGAGTAAGTATTTAGTGTTCACCAAGCAAGAGGGCAGCCCAACCGTTAAAACCTACAAGGATCAGCTTAACAGAGACTTGATGGTTGAAACTCAAGGTTTCGGAGGACAAGCCATTTATACGCGTATGGGTTATGACGCTTTGGGCCGTAAAGTTTTAGAAACTAAGCCATCATTTGATTCTTTCAGTGATGTGGGAACAAGATACTTAAGCTTCGATCCTTTAGGCCGCTTAACCCATAAAGAGACCGATCAAGCAAATTACAGTACGATGACCACTATTTATAGCTATACCGGCCATCAGACCAATATTACTGCTTCCGATAGAGGCACCATCTTAGAGATGAGTAAAACTTATTCGGGAACTGGTAAGCTGATGCGTACTGTTGATGCGATGCTTGGTCAAACAAGGTATGCCTATGATGGTACCGGCAATCCAATTACTTTGATGGATGCTAATAATAATCCTATTCATGCTTGGTATAACGGTTTAGGCCACAAAACCAAAGTGGACGATCCGAATATGGGTATCAAAACTTTTGCCTACAACACCTTCGGTGAAGTTGAGCGAGAGCAAGATGCTAATGGCAATATTTTAGCCATGTCTTATGACCGTTTGGGCAGAATGTATCAAAGAACTATTAATAGCAGCTTAGATGCTAGTTGGACCTTTGATTCTCGACCCAATGGTTTAGGTTTAGCGGCAACCGAAAATGGTGTTGGAATTAGTAAGTTGTTCAGTTATGACAATCTATCAAGACCTGTTAATCAAACTACAACTATTGATGGTTTCACTTACAATACCTTAACGGAATACGACTCTAACTACGGTCGCGTTAAAGCAGTTCAATATCCAAGTGATATCAAAGTTGCTACTGAGTACGACCCTTATGGTTATCAAACTAAGTTAATCAATGCTGGCTCAGGCTTTGTCTATCAAGAAGTGACGCAAAGAGATGCTTTATTAAACTTGACTCAATCGAAGTCGAATGCTGGCTCATTAACTGAGCAAAGATTCTATTGGCCTGAATCGGGTCAAATGAGAAATATTACTGTTTCGACAACAAATGGAGATAGTCCACTGCATAAATTGTGGTATGACTATAGCGCTTTTGGCAACTTAGCTTGGCAAGAACAATGGTATAAAAACGGCGCTCAATGGCTCTCGAGTCGTGAGGATTATCAATACGATAACTTGCATCGTCTAAGACATAGCTATAGAACTTTCGACGGTTCCCATACTGAGTCTCCTATTGATTATGATTATGATGCAGTTGGCAATTTAACGTTAAAGACAGATTACGCAGCAACGCTTTCTTACGGCAACAATGGTAAGTCGTTGGGAGGTAATGCTGGTCCTAACGCCGTTAGACAAATTGCAAAACTATTATCTGGAGGTGGAACGACAAGTGTTAATTACACTTACGATAATAATGGTAATTTGCAGTCAGGTGACGGTAAAAGCATCACTTATAATGCTTTTAATAAGCCCATAACTATCACTAAAAACGGTGCAGTCAGTGCATTTAACTATGGTGCAGATCTCATGCGCTATAAACAAGTGAAGTCAGGATCTGGAGCTGACGAAACCACGATTTATCTCGATAAATTAGTGGAAATAGTAACTAAAGGGAATTTGAAGACTACTAAGACTTACATTGGTGACGTCGCTATTGTGACTAAAGAGGAATCTTCAGCCTCTGCTTTACCGAGCCATAAAATCGCATTTACGCACCGAGATAGATTGGGCTCTGTGATTACTTTAACAGATCATGTTAATAATGTATTTGAGCGCAGAAGTTACGATCCGTTTGGTAAACCGCGCAAAGGCGATTTTGTGGATGTGGCTCCTGCGACTATAACTGGCGTAGTAGGCGGTAAGCCGTTTACGCCTAGAGGATTTACCGACCATGAGCACCTAGACGATGCAGAGCTCATTCATATGAATGGGCGCGCGTATGATTACAATTTGGGTAGGTTCTTATCCGTTGACCCATTCGTACAGGCTCCTGGAAACAGTCAGAGCATGAATCCATATTCGTATATTATGAACAATCCATTGGCTGGTACAGACCCGAGTGGTTATAAAAGTATTTGCAGGATAGGTAAAAGTGAAACTGGAAATTGCCAAGGTGAAAAGGTATCCAATTCTGGACAGTCTGATGATGCTAAAGAAACAAATAATGGTAAAACTAATAATACTTCTTCATCAGAAGTGAAGGTGACTATTATAATAACAGGCTCTCAAACTCAGCAGTCTAATACTCAACAAACCAATCAGCAGCCTGCCCAAAGTGGAAATCCGCAGTCAAGTGGGGCAACTCCTACTAGTAATACTGGAGGAACAGGGAAGCAATATTGGGATATCCAATACGATGGAGTAAAAGCGAAAATAGTTCTAGTTGATGAGCAAGGGAATCAAGTCGCGAACACGGGACACTTTGAAATTAACACTAATAAGCATCAACCTGGTGCTGAGTTTTCACTAGTAGCTAGTATCGCTTATTTAGAAGATAAAGGCAGCGCCACTGTTTTTAGAGATATACTTAAATCAGGTAATATTGTTAAAGTAAATCCTGTTGATCCAAACTCCAGTCACTCACATATGCAAGCCGCAACTGCTTATGTATATGCTTCTGGAAAAAGGGGGATAACTTTCGACTTTACTGAAGCAATTAGGCTTTCTAATGGTTCAGCTCAGTCCCCAGCACTTGGCTTTTATCATGAAGCTGTGCATGTATGGAATGAAATTAGCAATCCTGGCTCCGAAGCCGCACTTGGAGCAACAATGCACAACAACGGGGTTGTAGTTGGATATAGTGTATCAGGCTCGCCGGTTTATCAACATTCAGGCGCTGGAAATGAGCAGGCAATTATTACAGGAAAAGAAACAATAATGGCTAACAGGCTTGGCGAAGGTGTTCGTAGTTGGCACAGCGATGGTACTGTTTATAATGTAAATTGTGCGATATGTAGATAAGAGGTATTTATGTATAAATGTGTATTACCAATATTAATGCTTGTTTTTTGTAGTTCATGCTATGGAAAGTATTTCCCTGTGGATAATGACTTTGAGTCACTAGAAGTTAGATACTCTTTTCTGAACAATGGAAACAGGATTAAAATGGGCATTGATGAGTGGCTAAAGATTAAGCCTATAATGAGCTTAACCTCTGAGGATGATGAGTATATTCGCGCTTTTGTTGAAAATGTTATTCAGCCAGAACAGATGTCAAACGACAAATCTTCCTCAAATAATAAGTGTTTGTATATAGACATACTGATAGAAATCAAATCAGAATATAGATCATATTTGTTGTTCAGTGATGGCGAATATTTATATGATTTTGATAATAAGTACAAAAGAAAAATTGACAAGGAATTTAGAAAGAACTTCCATTATTTTAATAATACTGATCCTAGTTTGGATATATTAAGTTCTCCAAGAACAGCCAAGTGCGAAGAGTAATATTTATATGAAGCCAGCGTTGGCTGGCTTTTCTTTGTTTGTTATTCGGATGTTTCACAGTAGGCTTCGGAGAGCATTCTGGTTCGGGTTTGGATGTCTTAGCGTTTTGGCTCGGAAGTTGGGGCGGTGCCAGTATACTTAGACTCCAACCAGAAATATTAAAACAATAAGTTTCTTTATA
Source organism: Gammaproteobacteria bacterium (assembly GCA_013372875.1). Next base: position 42,261 of record JABXIW010000056.1, read on the forward strand.
AAATAAGGAGTGTTTTAGGGTTGCATGAAAGTTAAGAGTTCTGCAATTATCTATACAGGATATGATTATCAAACTCTTCAGGGAGTTAAACTGCTTGCAGAGTGGCTTCATAGCCCATCCCAGTATGTCAGAGTAGCATTTGAAGCCGATACGGATAGCGATGAAATACCTCAAGGTATAGACGATGTTGTTTGTGAACGACCAAATGGAGTTAAAGACTTTTGGCAAGTTAAATTTACCCCCTCACCCGAGAAGGATGAAAACTGCCTTGCGTGGGATTGGTTGTTAAAGATCTCTGGTAAAACAGCTAGATCTCGCTCTATTCTTAAAAAGCTCTACGATGCTATTAATGCTGTGCCTGCTGAAAAGCTTGGTGACGTTGTTCTTTTGACTAATAAGCGGCCGGACAGATCTATGGAGTCTTGCTTTTCTGGTTCAAAAATAGACTTTAATCAGGTAGATGATAGCTCGCAAAAAGAGATTATCCGACAATTAGGAAGCAAGGAAGCTGCTATATTTCTTTTTTCGAAGTTGACCGTCCAACATAGTGATGGAGACTACCTTACGATAAAGCGTAGTGTCCGAGCCGAGCTTTTGAAGTTTTCCGACGATACAGGCGTTGAACGGCTTGTCGCAAGAGCGCGTGAATGGGCAATGTTTCAGAGTAATCCTCCGGAAAATGGTTGGATTTATCTTCATCATGTTAGAGAAATTTTATCACCAAAAAGACCGGAGCCCATACCTGAAATATTCTCTGTGCCTGAGGATTATTGCCTCCCTGATTCAGATTTTCACAATGATCTACTTGCTCGAATTAGCCGCTCAAACGGCGAAGTCATTACGTTAACGGGCAAGCCTGGTGTTGGAAAAAGTACGTATCTATCGTTTCTGTGTCAAGAATTGGAAGAGCAGGAAATTCCGCTATTACGTCACCACTATTTCTTATCGTTGGGAGATACAACAGAAGATAGACTAAGCCCAAGAATTGTTGCTGAATCCCTGTTGCATCAAATCGATAGCTTCCACAAGGAGTCAAATGCAAGTACATCTCACCCGGAAAAGTTACGTGATGCGCTGGTAACTTGCTCAAATTACTACAAAGGTAAAGGAAAACCTTTTGTAGTGTTGATTGATGGGTTAGATCATGTTTGGCGAGATAACGCAAAAAATAAGAGGCCATTGGATGAAGTTTTCAGACAGTTGCTACCCATAACAGAAAACTTAGTCGTGCTTATCGGAACGCAGCCAGTAGACGATGAATTGCTTCCTAGCATACTGCTTGCTCATTCCTCTAAGAATGAATGGCATTGGTTACCTGAAATGTCTGGAAATTCGATATACGAGTTTTTAAAATTTAATATTGAATCTGGTCGCTTATTCTTAAACTGTCATGTGGATCATGTAGATGAAGAAATTAAGAAAAGTGCTGGCTCGCTATTAGAAGCTACAAATGGCTATCCTCTACATGTGATTTACTCATCGGAGTATTTGTCTCATCATGGATTAGCACTTTCATCTAGGCAAATTGAGAAGCTCCCTCCATGCTCTGGTGGCAATATTACTACTTACTATTCCGACCTTTGGTGTAGAATCCACACCCTATCGAAAACCCGTCCATTTTGTTTTGGATAACCAGTCCATTTTCCTTTAAACAGAATCCACTATCAATCAAATGAATGGCTGACATTATTTATCAGGTTTAGCAGCCAATCTAAAGATTGACCTCTAATATGCACTCAACTAAAGTTAGGTAAGACCTAACTTTAGATAATAAAAATATGGATGTTTTAATACCTTTTGCCAAGAATAAAATAACTGGAAAGATAGTTTCTGTTGAAGAAGTTGATTCTGGGTTAAATTGCGGTTGTGAATGCCTTTTTTGTAAAGTTGATATGGTAGCAAGAAAAGGCTCTGATAAGCGCATAGATCATTTCGCACACAGGCCTAAGCACACTGACGAAAACCACCATTGCCCAGCAAGCTTTGAGCGCTCTGTCTTTTGGATGTGCAGGTTAATCTTAGAGGAGTCATCAACGTTTCAAACGCCTAGCTATAGACTTGTTCGTAATAATTATGATCATCGAATTTTTATCGACAAACCAATTACATCAAGCAAGACAATAGAATATCAAAGCGTAGAGTTCCCTTTTACCATGAGCGAATTCCCTTCAAACGATATTGCCATCCTGAATGTTAGCGGGCATCGAGTAGCCATAACATTGAACTTTAACTTTGACGCAAGGTCTCAAATTGGTCGCAGCAGCCCGTTTGAGTTTAAAGGTGAGTCCTTGGCTCATATCCAAATAGATCTAAAGAATCTTAGCGCAAAGTTTTTGGAAGGAAGGACTGGCTTTAGAAACATTCTCGAGAGCATGTTATGTTCAGGAACCGAGCTGAAGCACTGGGTATACCATACCAGGGAAGATCCTATTATTGTTGAATATACTAATGATGTGAATGCGGCCAAGGCTGAATTTGATGCTCAACGTAATAAGTTTGAAGCTAAAAGACAAAAGATCCAGAGAAAGAAAGAGTTAATCCAGCGCATAACTACCTCAAAAGCTGCAAGCGAACCCGTTAGACGCACAAAAGAGCAAATTAATGATCGACTTCGGGCTCTTATTAGATCTGCTGAGGATTTGAGAGATTTAGGAATAGTTAATGCAGTACGTTGTGAGATGTGCAAATTTACATCACCTTCCGATTCGATCTCCTGTGGCTATTGTTCAGAATCCGACTTTGAATCGGTTGTGTTGGACGAAGACTTCTTTTATTGCATCGAAAATAAATACTATAACTGGAACTTTGCTGAGTCATCATTAGATATTGTATATACCACAACAAACTGACCACCCCGCTACTATAAATAGGCAAAGTGCTGCTTGATATTATTAACTGAAGATGACGCAATTTGAGCTCTTATAAATCGTTTATTTCATTGCACCAACAATAGCGTTACCATAATTGGTGTTAATCTAACAAAAGGAACTCCAATGAAACTGGGTAAGCATTACGATTACTTAATAGAAAATTTTGTACAGTCTGGAAAATACGATAGTCCTGAAGACGTCGTTAGAGCTGCATTAACACTTCTAGAAGCAAGTACTCCCGATGCAATTCAAGCGCAACTGCTTGAGTTGTTAGAAAATAGTGAGTCAGAATAATCCGACTATCAATTCCAGCATCCCTTGATAGCCTACTACTATAATTGAATTGCTAGTTCAAAATATTCATCTGCATATTAACTTCTGTATTTTTTGCTCGCTGAATTCTCTAAACTCATCTTCAGATGTAAGGATTGTAGCGTTACACAAGTAATAACTTCTTTTCTGTATTTCACTTTTATTAAGCCACTTATTAATATTTTCTTTGCTTACAACAGAATAAGACCCACAACAAGAGCGAACCCCTTTAGGATGAATAGGTTGCCAATAATTGTACCAGAATGATGAAAAGCCAATTTTAACTCCATCGATTGAGTAGTAAAAAATGCCGTCGGAAGATGAACCTACCAATTTCTTACCTTCAATAGTACATCTGGGAATATAAAACCCACGCGATTCGAGATCGGAGTGCCAATGCCCATATCTCATATGCGGATATGAAGTGCCAGCTAATAAAAAGCCTTCAGATTCTTGAGGTTCACCGAATACATAAGACAATTTCTTATCCAGAAGACTGCCCTCGGCCACACAATCAGAGCGCTCTGTTATTTGCATATCCTCCATTAGTTCAAATTCAACTATCGCCTGTACAACAGTTATATCAATCCAGTTATTGTTATTAATCTTCAGTGGTAATGAAAGTGCCAAAAGTTCATTGCTGTCATCTAATTTTTTAAAGTTATCTAAAGCTTTTTCAATAAAATGGATTACATCATCTTCGCAAGGAGAGTCTTTACTTTTCCATTCAGGCAACCATTTGGGTTTTTGAGGGTAAAGCTCAAAGTACGAAGGCTCGATAGGAAGTGCTGGTAACGATAAATGCTCAGCATAAGAGTCTGGCATACCGTAGTATTGCTTTGCCACTTCAATTGTTCTCAGATATGCAGAACGACCACGGTGGCTTGCTTGGGTATAAAACTGTCCGGTTGCTCTTTGCCTATCACGGCTTAAAAAGTAATCAATAGCTATTTCTGCGGGAGGCTGATATTCGAAAGTATTGTTCCATTCTGATTGGTAATGAAGGGTAAAGGGTAGCCCAGTTCTTTGCTCTTGTTCTTGCAACAAAGAATTGTACAATAGAGGTACATGGCTTCCCTGACAATAATCGAATCGATTATTTCCATCATTCAAAATAACAAATGGAGAAAACGGATAAGCATAATCCCCCAAATATTCTGGGTCTGATATCAATTCCGATAGTATTAGATCAGATAGGGTGGACCGTGCTTTAATAAATTGTCCCAGATCATTTGGACAAATATATCCCCTAGACTTTGCAATAAAAAATACGCACAGCACTTCAACACACTCAGATTCCTGTTTTCTATTTGCTAAGTCTTCCTTCAATAATTCCTCAACTCTTGGGTACTGAGCTATTAAAAGCAGAGAAAGCTGGTCTATTGTCCATAGCTTAATAGAAGGTATCGGGAGCTTCAGTCTTGAAACTAAAAGTTTAACCAATGCTTCTTCGAGAGTGTCATCCTGACGCCAATCCAAGGGCGGCGTTGTAAGTTTAAGGTTACTAACGTCATCTTCCAATCCTTCAACCATTGATAAAGTGAGCTTAAGCGCTTCTTCTTTCCTGCCACTATGAACAAGTAAAAATACTAATTTGTCGTTGGGAATAATTAAGCTGCCAAACTTATCCTTCCAACTGTCCGACTGCGATGTTGTTAGTCTTATGAACTCATCAATCTTTTTAGGATACAGGTCTGCAACGACTTTAAGCCGTTCAATACTGCTCTCAGGTCTTTCGTACCAATCAGACCAACCACCCATTGCCTTGTGAGCTTCAACCAAAAGCTCAAAGGCTTTTGCTTTGCCATCTAACTTTTTGGTACTGAAAAAAAGAGGGTCTAATAAGTATCGTTTACCGTCGAAACGATCTACGAATGTCGATACGTGTGGCTCTAAATAATGTAGTAGTTCAGACTCTTTTCCTTGATCGCACCAGTATCTGTACCAAAGCTTCCAAAATTCACTGGTGCTATATTTTCCTTTAAGCGCTACTGTCAGCTCTTCGAACTTATTAGGTGGATAATCCGATGGCTGCAACGAAATTTTTTCATGAAGCTCATCATTGGATGAACGCTTATCTTCAACCTGGTTGTTAATGTTAACCCCAATCAGGCTTTCTATTTCATCGCTGATGTGAATGGCCTGTGGATTTCCTTGTTCAACCTTTTCTTTAAGAACTTGATAACAGCTTGAATCCAATCCTGTCAAATATAAATGTTTAGTTATGGGTGAAGAAAAGTCACACCTTTCAAGTAATCTTAGAATTGTCTCTTCAGCATAATACCATTCGCCATCTCTGAGCTCTTGGTCGTAAACTGAAGACGCTGTTTGCGGGTTTAATCTAGCTAATAACGACGATATGGAGTGCTTAGAATGCCTGGTTTCATCACCATCAGTAAATTCGGAGATATTGAAAACTATCGGTGATATTCGCTCTAGTATTTCCATAGCAGAATCAGGATCAGCGTCAGAAAGGTATTTCACAGCTGTCAAAACATCAAATATGGTACGATCTTTGTGATGCCCGTAACCGAGCACAAAATCCCATGTTTTTCTCAAACAACTTTCAAAAAAGGCTAGATTATCGTGTTGTAATGCAATTTGTGCGAGCTCGAGGTAAGCATTAGAGTTCTCAATTGTTTCTTCTAGTTCATTTAACTGCCGCTCCTCTTCGAGCTCAATAAGAAGTCTCGCTGCATCATCATCAAACAGCTTGAGACTTTCTTCGCAATACCATAGCCTTAGCCACTCAGATCTGAAGATGCCATAGTCAATAATGTTCTCTAATTCTTCACGTGTGATTTCAGACTTAGTAGTTATCAGATGACAATCAGCAGCAATTTCAATCCAGCTGCGTTTCAAATTTATATCGGCTCGTCGTGCGTCCCATTGGTCCTCATCTAATATTGGTTCAGAAGGAAACATTTTACATACCAAATCGAAGTTTAGTGTGTTTCCTGCTAAAAGCTCATTTGCCAGCAAATCTGCAATATCATTCAGAAAATCAAAATGAGCAGACACATCTGCTTGATCTGATGTTTCGCTAACTGGTAACCAAGAAAAGTCACCTTCCGCATTTAACCTAGTACAAAGTGAAGCAAAGAACCAATTATGATAACCTCCCGTATTTCCAACTTTGTAGACTGCCTCCGACTGGTCATCAAAATGGTTAGTTTCAATACTGGCAAATACTTTCTTAGAGAATACATCTAAAAAATGAGATAAGTGCTGTGAGGAGAAAGAGTTATATTCTGGCCGGCAGGTTATATCTGCACCGTCGACAATACTTAACCTAATTGCATCAAGTTCAACTTTACCAATATGGCTCGAATCTTCAGGTAAAGATTGCCAAGCCCTAAAGAGAAGACCAACTCCGTTCTTTATACGACATGCACTCCTGAAACTAGCCACATACCCATCGGGCCAATTGGAGAAATTTCCTCCTTCAAAAATCGCATCGTAATTTAGGTTGTCGGTTAATACTCCTGCTTTTATCAATACAGCAGCTTCTGCTTCGTTATCTTGAGTGTGTCGTGAAGATAATAGTTTGGTTTTAGCCCGATACCGATCAATAGCTTTCTGCGATAATAGCTCTGCTTGATCAACTGCCCCTCTATACCATAATGCAATTGCCAATATGGATAATTTGGTTGGTGAATACTCATTTTGTCCAGAAATTATCTCATTCAGAGACAGTTCGTCAGATATAACTAGAGAGAATATTTCTAAGTTAGTAGAATCCCATATCTGGAATTCAGGACCATTGATCAGCCTAGTTTTTAGCGCCCTATGTCGGTATGCTTCTGCATACTCAAGATCCTGGAACGCATAGGTTTCTGCTTCTGATAATAGTCGAATGCAGGCTCTCACAGGCATTCCAATAATAAGCTTATCAAGCACCCAGTCTCGAGTAACACCCTGTCGTAATTCTGAAGAGTCGCCCCCCCGAGCCAAACTCGACCAAAGCCAATTATCTTTGAGATGTGTTGGAGCGCTCAAACTCAGCCATTCACACACACATGGCAGTAATGCGTTTATTCGCTCTTGGTGCTCCTCCTGATTTCGTACAAATACCACTAGGCTTTCATGGAAAGGCCTTACCCCGCAGCCCCCTTCTGACATCATATGTGCAACTGCATCCACACTCGGTGCATATTCGTGATTATCTTTTACAACAGTACCAATCGCCTGTCTCGGCCACGCAAACTGAAAACCACTACACAAATGAAGAACATCCTTTTGTTTATAGTTCAGGTTACGCCAAAGTGTAGAATCCATTTGAATTGTTTGGTGAGTCCATTTTTAATCGAAAGGTGAGTCCAAATTTAACTGGACTAAATCCAAAGTAACTGAAAATTAACTAGTTATGGTTATTTGAAAGAGATTTCTCATACTCCTTTTTGGCAATAACCATTTTGGCTATTTTCAAGAGTCCACTCGTAAACTGTCTATCTAGGATTTCTTTAGAGTTTTCTGCATCTATGGTCTTAAGTAACTGATGGTTTGCAGAAATGTCAGTATCCTTAAGTATATTTTTTGTGATGTTGAGTTTTTTTAACTCATGTCTGTTTCTCTTCATTATCTCCATTAATGAGCTAAACATAAGACTTCTGGAGTGGTAAAAATCTTTGTGTAAACTGACTGTTAAAAATGTCGATAAGCACTTTTGATAGATCTCTTCTAAAGGAACTTCGTAACGGTAAGCGAGCCCTAACCTTAACTCTATTAATACATTGGTAAAGCAACTAATAGTGATAGAATTAAATGAGTCATCCGGTACGGCATAATATGGCCTGAACTCAATAGCTTTTATCTCACCGCTTTTTCTATAAAAAAGAGCATGGAATTGTTTCCATCCAATTTTTAAAATTTGGTTCTTTGTTAATGGTTCAGGCATCAATAGTTTAAATATTGGTTCATTGTAATATTCCTTGATTCCAGGGTATTGAGGTTCAAGCTTTTCAACGCTGCTGGGTAACATTGTTCTTTCTCCAGAGTACCAATTTTTTATAGTACTAGTGCTTTTCAGATTGCTTGATAAAAGTATTTGCTCAATTACATATTGCTCGCGCTTATTCTGGGGCAAAAATTTCCTAACCACACAAACGCTCCTTAACTTTTTTGCATCAGATATTTTCATAGTGACTCCTTGTTATTTACGGAGGTAAAAAACACCTTTCAAAATAACAGAAAAAGATCTTGATAAATACACTAAGGATATTTCACACTATTTAGTCCTCTTTTAATCGATTTGAAATGACTGATGACCACACAGAAGTACATCACTGCTGAAGAGCTTGAAAAAGTGCTGATAGAAAAATACGGCATTTTAATTGGCGGAGAAAATTTATGGAAAGTTTTAGGTTTTCAATCGGCAGGATCATTTCAAAGGGCAGCTACCAGAAAGCTGATTCCACTTAAAATATTTCCAATCGATAACCGAAAAGGCAAATTTGCTTTGGCACACGATGTTGCGAACTATTTGGTCCAACAAAGGGAGAAATACAATGAATCAGTTTGAGTTTTGGTGACGAAATTTCAATTGGTGAGGAAAAATAAAAGCCGCTATAGCGAGTCGGATCGCAGCGGCTTTTGAGGTGTCAAATATTAGTAACCTGACACCCTTATTTTCTATCATTCATCCTTGCATTGTCAAGGATGGACTCACCTCTTTTTAACTATCGAAAGTATGGCTAAGTCTTGCTTAGTCTTGTTATGTACATCCCTGTACAGGAGAGGTAATGCTGTATGAACACAAATAATTTAGCAAGATCAATTAAGAACGCTCTTTATTCGGATGGAAAGCACTTTCCTGGTATAAAAAAACAAGCCAATCAAAATCTTTATAAGATTTGGTGCCGATATCACAGACTTTATCCTTTAGGTTATTCCAAATCTCAATTTTATTGTAGGTTCCGAAATGAAATTAGAAAAAGAGAACATGTGGAACCTCTAAAAGCAGGAGAATTAGCATGATGCGGATAGAGCGAGCTATTCTCTTAAGGGTGTTTGAATTATTTGAGCGCTCCGCATTTAGTTTTACTCAAATCGCTGAGGCTTGCTCAATTAGCACTAGCACCGTTTCAGACTACTACCGAAAGTTTAAAGCTGCAAATTTAACTGTTGCAGAGTTAGATAAAAAAACTACTGATGAGTGGGAGGAAATATTTTATCAAGCTAAAGAAAACTATAAAAGTGATCAAGAGCCTGATTGGGATCTTATTCTAAAAGAAACAGAGAAAAAATATGGCACTACTCAAAAGGAATTTGAGAAGTATCAAGAAATCTATCCAAACGGTTACAAACGCTCCCGTTTCTTTGAGTTAGTAAAGAAAGAGCGATTAAAACGCAACTTAACCTCTAAGCTCCGTCGATATCCAGGCTATCTTATTGAAGTTGATTTTGCTGGTTCACAACCTTGGTATTTCGATACTGAAGGCAAAAAAGTAAAGCTCTGTATTTTTGTCGCAACCATTGATGATAGCGGAAAAATATTTGCTTTTGCCTGTCGAAATCAATCGACACGTGAATGGATCAGAGCCCATGTAGCAATGTTCGAATTTTACGGCGGGGTACCTGAAGTTGTCGTTTGCGATAATCTTAAGGCAGCCATAATAAAACTAGGCAAGCGACGACAACTTAATCGAGTGTATGCGGCATTAGCCAAGCATTACGGTTTTACAGTAATGAATACTCGTCCTAGAAAACCAAAAGACAAAGCTCGCGTAGAGCGAGCGGTACGAATAATCAATGAGCGTATATTCACTGATATGCGTAAGTTGAGCTTTTTTAGTTTCGATGAAGCTCAAAATTTTATTTCTCAAAAGCTATTCGAAATCAATGAGCGTAGCAGCAAAGGTGGCGATTGTCGTAATGTCCGATTTGACAAGTTAGATAAAGCTAAACTTAAGCCTAACCCTAAAGAACCATTCCAATACTTTGAGTGGATAAAGCCTAGAGTTGTAGGACGAGATTGTTATCTGGCTGTTGAAGGACATTATTACTCTGTTCCTCGCAAACTATTCGGTAAAAAGCTTGAAACTAAATATAACAGCGATTTCATCTACTTCATAAATGAAGATGATAAGGAGCTGATTACCCATAAACGAAGCTATGAAGACGGTGGCTTTACATACATTGATAGCCATATACCTGAAAACTATAAGCGCTGGGGAGCTTGCAAACATGACTTTTTGGATTGGGCTGACAATATTGCAGCATCGCTTATAACCATTGTTGACCTGGCTTATCTTAATAAAGAGCCTATCGATAAAGTTGCAGCTGAAAAGTGTGGCAAAATCCGAAAACTCTTTGATGATACGAATGACCAGTCAATATTCTTGGAGGCTTGTAATTACGCCACTTCAAAAGGTCGATTAAGCATTTCAGCCACGGATATCGAGTCTTTAATGCGGACTAAGCCTTGGCTTACGGAGGTTGATGAGGATTATCAACTGCCAATCCATCCAAACATTCGTCCTGAGTCCGACTTCTCAAACAGAGGAATACAATTATGAATAGTTCTGAACTTATTAAGTTATTGGAAGCGTTAAAGCTATTGGTAGTCAAATCTCTTTATCAAAAAGATATCAAACGGATAGACAGGCACCAGATGAGTTTTGAGGAGCTGCTCACTTACTACTTGAGTGCTCAACTTGCTCACAATGAAAAGGTTGCATTTCAACGAGCAATTAGCCGCTCTAGGATCAAAGAAGTCACTGCCGATATTAGTGACATTCATTTTGATGTGGACAGATATGAGAATAAGGAGCAATTGCAATTATTAATTCAAGGTAATTGGATAGAACTTTTGCAGCATATTGTCTTAGAGGGAGCAACAGGCGTTGGTAAGAGCTGGATAGCTTCTGCACTTGCAATTCTGGCCATTAAAATGAAAAAGCGCGTGCTATGGCTTCGCGTGCCTGAATTATTGGACACTCTGGAAATAAAGCGTAGTGAAGGCAGTCATCTTAAATACCGCAGCTACTTATCTAAAATCCCTATTTTGGTGTTGGATGACTTTGGTCTTACGCCCTTAACAGCTCGTGCAAGACAAGATTTACTGGAAATCGTTGAAGATCGATCTCAAAAAGGATCTTTAATTATTACCTCTCAACTTCCTCATGAAAAATGGCGCGATTATATTGGCGATAAAACCATAGGTGATGCTTTGGTCGATCGAATTTTAAGTCGAGCACACATCGTTAAGCTCTCAGGCAAATCACGCCGTACCGCAGATTAATTATTGGAGAACGAATATGAATATTTTACAACCAAATGGCAAAGTTCGTCGCACGCAGATGACAATACCAACTCAAGATCTGTTCCTAAATCAGTATGAGCCTGATAATTTAGATTTAACTGCTGCTCAGAGGTTTTGTAATTATAGCCACCAAACCCTTCGAGAAGATTTAGATGCTATGGAGGCTCTAGAATCTCTTGGCATCGATGACTTTAATCTAATCGACCACTTCTCACTGGGTTTTGCTAATGGCTCTTATCTGAAGCAGCTACCACACAGAGACTCCTTTGAAGGCGCCTATGAAAGGGGTACATTACAACGTCTTGGGATTACCAATGATATAGGACGATTTAATTTTCCTAAATCTATTGTCATCCCTGTGGTATTGGATATTAATTCTCTGTTCTATGGAGTCATTACTTATTGGCTTTATCCTAAAACCAAAGAGCTTCGATCTCGCTCTATAATTTGGAGTCAAAATGGGTTAGCTCTTTTTAATAAGCAAGCCGCTGATTACTACGAGCACCTTAATGTTACTAGTTCTCCTTTAACTGCTCTTAAGTTCATTCAAGCTGGTTATGACAACACCATAGCGATTGTGTCTAATGGCGCAACGGAGGACAGTTATTATGATTTGATACATCGCTATCCTACAAAAAAGATTTCAATCATTGCTGACAGCTCTATCGATGATGAGATATTCAGAGTTCAGTTGAAATCTGCTTGCTTATCACTTGGGATCAGCATTAAGGAATTCATGAATGAATAACCATGATTGTAAAACACTAATCGCATGCCTGAAGTTCTATTTAGAGGACTGTCTTGCATGCGGCGAGTCTTCACGTACTGTTGAAGGTAAAGAGTCGAATCTAAATAACTTCCTCAAATTCTGCTTCGCAGAGGATGTGGAGCATATCAAAGATGTGGATAAGCATTTGGCTGAAAAATATCGCCGATATCTTAATTCTTATCGTCAGCCGTTCAATGAGCAACCTCTTAGTAAGGGAACCATCCGTAATAAGTTAACCGCAGTAAAGACCTTTTGCGAAAGACTTTATTACCATGAAATAACGCCAAACAATATTTTGGAGAAGTTTAGGTTACCTAAAAGGGGGAAGCGGCTTCCCACCGGTTATTTTACCTTAGAAGAGCTTTCTAAGATGTACTATCAAGCTTCCTTGTGTGGCTGGAAAGGTATTCGTGATATAGCAGTATTAGAAACCTATTTTGGAAGCGCTATCCGTTGCATGGAGTTAGCGAATTTAGATATTCAAGATGTTGATTTTAAGAGTAACTTGCTCACTGTCAGGCAGGGTAAAGGTGATAAAGATAGGCGAGTTCCTATTACGGACAGAACTTGTTATCAGATAGAGCGATATTTAATTCATGTTAGGCCGAAGCTAGCTCATGCTAATTCGGGAAAGGCGTTATTTTTGCCCAATGATGGCAAGCGCTATCGAAAACATCAGCTAACTTATTTAGTGAATAAATATAAGCGTAAGATTGGGATAAACAGGCGTGGTGCCTGTAATTTGCTTCGTCATGCCACTGCAACTTTAATGCATGAACACGGTGCCGATATAAGAGATCTTCAAGAGATGTTGGGACATGCAGATATCTCGACAACCCAGGTTTACACTCACGTTTCACCCAACAAGTTAAAGGAGGTTTACTTTAAAACACACCCGTATGCAATTAATCCAATCAGAGGAGAAAGCCATGAAAGTCCCACAACGATCACTTGAGCAGTATATGGAGTTATTCAAAAAAGTGGAGGCAAAGCCAGAACTGTATGCACTTGCTAAAAAAGTTTTAGGCTCTGATGACGCTGCAAGTATTTGGTTAATTTCAAATCACGATAGATTAGAAGGCCAAGCGCCTATCAATTGTGATGAAGAGAAGGTTATTAACATCTTATTAGCCATCGAGCATGGCAATTATTTATGAGGTGTTTAATTAAATATTCGTAGCTCTTGCGATTTTTACAATGTATTATCTCACGTCTAATTTTTATACTTTATAAATAAGAACATTATGGAAGTTGACTTATATAATTTTGATCATGGATTCTCGCAAGAGAAAGATTTTCAAATAGGTGGTTATAAAATCAGAGTCACTAGCCAGCATTGTGACAATCTGAAAGTGCTGCCAAGACGTGGGAAGACTGCTTTTATTTGCGATGAGAATGGCAATAGAGCTATTGAGCGTATTGAAGCTGTGGAAGGCCATGCTGCTGTAACGGCCACGCTTATCATTGATGAAAACTCGGTCACAGAATCCAAAATATACCAGAGTGGTGAAGGTAAAGATTCTATTCATGATTTTGTGTTGGTACTCTCTTTTTTGACGGGGAGGCGTGTCTGTATTGAAAGTGAGCTTGAACTAGCGGATTCTAAACAGTACTTGGATCCTGTTGTCTCCAAAAACTTCTTTTATAATCCCTTAATAGATATCAATAAAGGGTTAGATAAAATAGCAAGTAATAATTTGGGTACTGTGTTTTACAACTTAGTGCATGCTAGAACTTTATATGATCTACCTGCTATGTGTTTTTATACTAGCTCAGTTTGTGAAGTTCTTTCTACAAGAGTTTGTAAGGAAAAAGGCTATACGAAGTACCCATTAAAAGTTTCCGAGCATAGTATAAGAAACAAAGTTTCAGCAAAGTTAAAAAGTAGTGTTCTAGAACGAGCTAAAGCTCTAGTATTAAGAATGCTTGATGCAGAGAACTATACGGATGATATTTTAGATGATTTAGTTAGCAGAGTTAGCATTCCTACTTCACCATCGGCTATATATAAAATGGAGAAATTTCTGGCCGAATTAAAGCTTTTCCCTGAAGCTCCAACAAAAGAAGATAAGAAGAGGCTAAAACATTTAAATAAAGCAAGGAACAGTATTGTTCATACTGGTGATGTGTTAACGATGGAAGGAATGAGTTTTAGTAGAAGAGCTGAGGTTACAATAACAATAACTATATTACTTTTATCAATATCCGAATTATATTTTGCTAAGCATATTTTTGAAATTACTGACTTCTTGATTCAAAAAGAAGAGAGTGAAATTAAAAAGTATTTTATATCAGGTGAATTCAGAGGAGGAAAAGTTTTTGAAGAATCATATGAGGACTTCATCAGCAGAGTAGAAAAAACTTGGGTTGAAGAAGGGGTGATTTAGTTAGTAGTGTTAAGGAAAGCTTAGATTTAAGGAATATTTAAAATAACTGTTTTATCGTTTTGATTGGTAGAAATAGTCTATTTGGATCTGATGGTAATGGCGTAAAGCCATAATTCAAATAAAAATCGCGAGCACCTTCTTTAGCATCGACAAAGCAAGCTGCCGCTCCAGCAATTTCCGATAACTCAACAACCTTGCGCAAAGCGTTGCTCAGTAAGTGAGCGCCGTAACCGTTACCTTGGTATTCTTGATTGACTCCTAGCCGAGCTAAGTTCACCCCTGGCATATTGGTTTTATATTTTTTTGCAAAAGCTTCAGGAAGGGCATCAGATGCTACGGTACAAACCACTAAAGTATAAAAGCCAAGGATGGCTCTTTTTGTTTCATCGGAGTGCAAAACATAAGTGCGTGACTTAGATTGACTCTGAGCTTGAAACGCAAAGGTTTTTAAGAACAAATTCAGTGATTCAGAGCCGCAATCAAAATCGTCTCTGTTGAATGCCCGCGATAGCGGGCTAATGTTAAGCAAGACCTATATCTCTTGAGCGAGCAATAGCTGCTTTGAGCTTTGCATTCGGATCTTGAGGGTTATCAATAGCGTCAAAGAACACCTCGGCATCGGCCATGGTTAATTGCACTACAGAGTCACGCTCAATGATTTCACGAGCTTTGGCTAATGCAGCTTGCACAATAAAGTCATTCAACTGAGAGCCTACTAAGTCCGCCGCAGCTTGAATGTCATCTTTAATGTGTTTTGGTACTCGCGCAGTGATGCGATCACGTTCTTGAGTAGTAGCCATAATATACCTCGTTTCAATAACTTATCTGGCAATGGTGCCAAATTGACACCGCTATTATAGCAATGCGGTGCCAGAATGTCACCACATAATATAAATCATAATATGGATTGATTCCGTAGTAACTTCCAAATACACTTCAAACCGTTACCAATGCTCTTTAACTTATTGAAAACCTTGTGCTTTCGTCAGCTTCCCTAGCTCTAGTGCACTTGTAATTTTTTGCACCCATTCATATGAATGGACGCGCGTATGATTACAATCTTGGGCGATTCCTATCGGTTGACCCCTTTATCCAAGAGCCTGGTAATTCGCAATCAATGAATCCATATAGTTATATTTTGAATAACCCCCTTAGTGGCACCGACCCAACTGGGTACAAGAGATGTGAAGATGGGAAATCCGGTTGCGCAGCAGGTTTTGGCTGGACAACTGTGTATAAGAGAGGAGACAGCAAAGGCATATCAATTGCACTGAAGAATGGAGCAAAAGTTAATGTTAATTCTAATGCTTTGAACAACAAAGATATAAGCAAAGCTATTGAAGATATTGACCTGAAAGATGTGGAAAGTATAAGTATTTATGATAGTCCAGATATTGTAGGGGGAAATGGTGTGATTTCTGTTTCAGGAGGTACAAAAGTTAAAACTAGCGGTAAAGCGTGGGTTACTGATGTAGTTTATGATAAAGATTTAAGTCTAGAAACTTTAGATAGCCTAGAGAGCCACTGGAATGATATGTACTCAAAAGATGAAGTTAGTGGATTAGATTGGTTGACAGCAACAGATAAAATTTGGGATGCACAAGGAGAACACTTTAAAAGACGTCAGCAAATCATGGCTGATTCAATTGAAGAGATGAGGCGTGATCGAGCAAGAAACCAATTGCAGATGGAGGCTATGATGATTGTTGGAGCTCTATCATCTCCCGCTGCTCTAGCAGCATTGCCAGAAGGATGGCTAGGATATATGGGAGCTCAAGGCATTGCGGCTATGAATGCTACTAAGAATACTGTTCAAGCCTCAACTCACGCCGCAAAAGAGTACGCGAAAAGAAATGCGTCCGATTTGTGTAAAGCAGGAGGTTTAGCTGTAGCCATATGTAACGCAGGCGTTGTAAAACCTAACCCCAATCTCCTAGGTACAGCAGATGACCTTGCGTCAGGAATAAGACAGATTTCTACTATAAGAAGAACTTCTCAGCAGGCTAAGGAAGTTGACAAGATTATTCGTCAAACTCCTCGTTTGATAAAAAAATGATTATGGATAACCATCTAGATAGGAAGTGGAACAAAGCAGTTGAGCTAGTTCGGGCGAGAGAGCTGGATGCTGCGTTGTTCCTTTTTAAGTCATTAGCAGCAGAAGGAGAGAAGGCGGCTTATAGAGAAATTGCTAGAATTCACGAAAAACAGGGAGCTTACAAACAAGCTAAAGACTGGTATTTTAAGGCTATTGATGATGCAGATGATATTGAGGGTTGCATTGCATTAGCGAGGCTAAGTTATTTGGGGAAGGGAGTACCGAAATCAACCATGGTAGCGTTAGAGTATTTGGATATGATTGAAGCTAATGAAAATCATAAAGCTTTTTTGCTGAAAGGAAGAATTCACGCACTCGAGGGAAACTATAGTGATGCTGAAATATATTATAAGAAATCTTATGAACTAGGTAACATTGTCGCACTAAGTGAAATGGCTAGCCTACATTACAAAGAGGGGAAGTACTTAAAGTGGATATTAAGAAAAATAATTTCCGCAGTGCTATCATTCAAAATAGCAAGAAAAGATAAATATAGTGAATTTATAAGAATAAATTTATGAAGAAAGTAGCGTTATTAATTATTACTCTAATTTTTATTGCTTTGATCATTTTTGAGCTTAGTGGGAAACTCCATAATTCAAAAATACTAGAAGCTACTGTGATTAGAGTTAACTATTATAGATCGATTACGTTAACGGTTGAATTAAAGAGCGGTCGTACCTTTGATGTTTCTGCACCTAAAATCGATGTAGGGCGAAAGATTAAATTGAGTTGTTTTAATGGACTGATAACTAAAAAGTTGTATTGTGATTATATTTTCCAAAAAATTGATGACTCAAATAGTAAATGATTCGGATTTATTTTAAAGCCATCTTTTGATGGCTTTTCTTTGACTCAAATTGGTCAATTTATACCAGCAGGCTGGTCAAGGTATTTTGGATTTGATGGTCAGGTTATTCTGGTTTTGTGGTCAAATGTTACTTACAATTACCGCAAATAAAATTAATAAAAGATATTGAAATGAAAAAAATACTATTAATAACAATAATGACGTTAACTGTTGTAGCTTGCAAAGATAGACAGCGAACAGCTCCTATTCAAGAAGTATCAAAGAACATTGAAATACCAGCGTTTCCTAACTCTGTAAATATTGAAGGAAAGCAGAAAGAAGTTCTAATGGACTTCTTTAGGGTTCAATCTAAATTAGCTAATGAGCTAACAGGTTATTGGAAACAATATACTGACGTTGGTACTAGTTGCACTTTTAATCTTGGCTTACATGATAATGGAGATATCAGAATGTCAAAGCCAGTTAAATGTGATGCTAAAGAAGCATTTAACAAGATGATGAGCGAAATTAGTATCACGACACTCTCAGAGAAAGAGCTAAAAACTCTCCCAAGCGGAATTCAAATGTCTATTCACCATAAGTGATTTTATACCAGTGCTTAACTAAAGATATAAATCTAGCATTAGCTTTTCTTGAATGTTTAAAAAGCTTTTATTCATACAATTATGCATAAATTAACAAAAGGTATAAATACAATAAAAATTGGAGAATAAATATGAAGAAAAAAGACATTTCTACAGGAATTACAGGGTTTATAGATATACTAGGATTTGGAAGCAAAGTCTCAAATGCTAAAACCTTTCTGGATAAAAAAGATATTTACGATAAGATTAAGAATATTCAGAGTGCTTTTGAATTTGACTCTCAGGATGAGCTGACATTAGAAGTCCAAAAAATCCACAAAAAAACAGTTTTAGCATTCTCAGATTGCGTGGTAGTCAACATACCTCTTGAGTCAGAGGCAACTAAAAACCAAGGAACTTTCGACCCTATACTTTCTGAATTATCAGGCTTTGCTACTGCTCAAGGAGAGTGTTGTTTGAAAGGCAACTTTATACGTGGAGGGGTAGATCGCGGCTGGTGGTTTAGGGAAGAAGATACTCTAATAAGCGAAAGTTTAGTCAATAGTTATATTGCTGAAGGCAAAGCAAGTGTTCCTATTATTGCAATAAGCGAAGACCTTATAGCGTTTTTTGAATTACATGATGATAGAAAGTTTTATTCTGAAGATTCAGATCCTTTAAAAAGCATATTTAGGAGTACTAAAGTCGGAGAAGAGAGTGTTTGGTTTCTTGATTATATAGAAATCTGCTTAGGTGATATTAATTGGATTTCATCACAAGAAGATTTAGATAAGCTTCAAAATGAGAGTGATAAATTCAGGAGACAAAAAATAAGGGAGAACGGCCGTAAAAAAAACATTGAGAATTGGCTCTATTCTCATGCTAGAGAAATTGAAAAAGCATACAACGATGCTAGCAGTAAAAAAGTAAAAGAAAAGTATATCTGGTTATCAGAGTATCATAATGACACAGCAGTAAAGTGGACTAAAAATCAAAAGTGTCTCTGCAATATTTAAAGCAAGACGCTTTTATGTCGGCACTGCGTTGGCTTCTTAGTTTGCAATAGTCAAAGACCTTCTTTTTGTCTTCGGTATAGGTCAGCTGCTTTTTTCCGCTTAGCTTCATCGCGCTGCTTATATAGCTCTTCTAACAATTCGTCATTAGAAAATTGGCTTTGGAATTCCTTGTTCGGATTTTTTTTATATTTTTGGAAGTACTCTCGTTCGAATTGATTATACTCATCTGTTCCCCGCTTATATGGGTTCTTGTATGGTTTCATGCAATATACGATTCCTTGTGCCTAAGCTATATGCTTACTCAAAATATGGTAAATATCTTACAAGATATTGGCCGATAGCTGCTAGCTTGAACTCAAAATAAATAGATAATGACTAAAGCTAGCAGGGAAGCCCTTACTCTCGACCAAGGAATTGGTTGTCTTTTTATGCGCCTTGCTGGCGCTTGAGTGTTGAAATATAAAAAATCCCAATCACTAATATACCCAATCAGTGCTCAATAAAAGGTCTTTGAATCAATTTCGATTGTAAACTTGGTCGCTTTTACTATTGGTTTCTTAGCCTTTGTTCCATCTTGGCTTTGCAGTCTAACAATTCCATAAGAAGCAAGTTTATTCAAGGTTCTAGAGAGGTTACTTTCCTTGCGCCCTGATAGCTGAGCAAGTTCTGATATAGACCCAGGTTGGTTTTGCTCTATCAGTTTTAGTAAGGCTAAGTTCTTTTCACTTAGTGCTTCCGATAGCGACCTCATCGACGCGAACCATACCTTAGGCTCTGTTGGCTTTGGCTTATATTGACCTTTAGCAATAGCTATTGTTCGCTGTTTGTATTGCTCAGGTGGCATTACGCCTAGTTTAAGTACTTTCTCCATTATCTGCTCCTTGAATAGGAAGTGGCTATCATCGGTCAGTTATCCCAATTATTTATGATATCAGCAGATGATATATTTGTGGAGAGATATTGCTTTGAATGCAAAAGGACTTGAGGCTGGCTGACAGGAACCACTGGGGGATTTTAAGTCCCCTGCGTCTAAGCACAAAAAAGCCACTCTCTCGAATGGCTTTATATAAGTCCGGTGCGGCGTCCGACAGTATCCAATACTGGTAGCTCATCGCTACACCACGCACAACGCTTCGAAGGCAGCTGCGTCTTAGCTTCATGCTCTTATCCATCAAGGCAGCCAAAGGATGGCACATGGGCTTCTAGCGAACTTAGATATATTCTGAGCCTAATTTTATATGAGGTCAATAACTGGCTGCTAATTGAGAAATATCTCACAGCTAATGGGGATATGGCTTTTGAGTTAGAGCTAAGGATTATTGATAATTAGTGTACTGACAAGAAAGTCCTTATATCTCAGCCACTACTGGTTGTCTTCAGATGCGTCTTGTCAGTGCTTGATGTTGCATGCTCATTTATACGCATATCTGTATAAAAAGGTTTTATACGCTTTAGCGTATATTTCTATTTTAAATACTGTTCACACAGTTTGGTTGCATTGTTAGAGCGTGAAAAAGGCCCAGCTCCAACTGGGCACTTGTGATTCAAGTCAGTAAGGCTTAAACATTCCACCTTTACAACGATCATCAGCCAGCGCTCTTTTATTTGGGTTGTCTTCAAGTTGCACTCTTAGGTCTGATAGCCAGCCATATAAATTCATTCGGATTTCTCTTCTTTGTTCTGCGTACATTTGGATTCGCTTCAAGTAACTATCCGCTGAATGGTCAGCATAAGCATCTTTATCATACTTATCCTTTTCAAAACGACTATTTACTTCAGTCATCAACAGTTCTGCTAATTCATGACGCTTTTCATCAATATGATATTGATAGCAATTTAAGAGTTGTACCTGATCTAATAACTCAATATTAAAGTTACCTCTATACTCTTGCAGCGCAAGATAACTCTGCATTTTTCTAGCGTCATCATTATATCTATACGCCTGGAAAGACAGAATAAATGCAGCTAAAGCTATTACTAGTGAGAATATGGTGGTTATAAAGTTAAAGTTCTTATTTTTCATGTTGTTTTCCTTATGTTATAGAAGCAGCGAATTATCAAATACTAGATGGTTCGATTCCAGTCTTATTTTTAAATTTCTTGCTGGCAATATTTCGAGCATGCCGTGCCAAATACATTGGACGATAAGGCGTTGATACTAATGGGTTTTTCTTATCTTTTGTTGCGAGAGTTACTTAACTAATTAATAGTCTTTATTAAATGTAGGAAGCCTTCCCAACTAGCAATATATTGTCGGTTCATCATTTCTTTTTAATGATGACTTTTAATCGCATATTGAATTATAGGAGACCATTATGAGTGATGAAGATAATCACATTGTTGGTGAACATCGTGTTGACTGCACAGTCAAAAATTGGGAAATTATTTCCTTTATAGTAAAGGAGTCGAATCAAGTATTCAGGATAGTAAGAGGCACTATTGTTTGGGATAGAAGCAGACCATTCGAGCCAGGATATTGGGTTTGTTCGACAGTGTTGGCAAATGAGTGCTTGGATGAGAATATTGTTTATTCTCAGAACACTTGCTACGAGCTACAAGGGAAAGGAGAGTTTCATGAGACTCACTATCCCAATTTGTACGGTTATTTGATGCAAGGTCTAGATTTTCGTCAAGCAACTTGGGCATACCTTCAAAACGATTCGGCTTAACCTAAGCCTTATAGACCTTCCTAATACTAAGAAAAACTTTCATCTAAATTTTTAAAATACCTTTCCGCAATCCTTGCGGTTTTTTACTTATAGCTCGGAGTATTAGTAGTGCTATCCGGAGCTTTTAGTGGAATGCATTCGGAGAATAGGCAACAGAGTATCGGAATTTGATGCAGTCCCTCTAACTGGCGACACCATTTAAATTACGATGTAATTATTTTATCGCATCCGAGGTGATTCCGATGTAGAGTCCGAGTGCTACTGAAAATAACTCCGAAAACTTACCTTCTAACAAACTCTTTCAAATTATATTTCTGATAATGCTTAGGGCTTCTGCGGTTTTTGATATTTTTCACCATGTTAAATGGGTTAAGTGCAGCACCAGTAGTTATATAATTATAGATAAACTGAGCTTTAGTAATTCTTTGGCTTCTTCGGAATTTTGCACAGTCAAGTTCTTCATAGAAAATCCTGGATTCTTCTATTTGATCTAATAAATGGTTACTTAAATAGGTTATGTATTTGGGGTCTTCATAACAATCTAGAGTGGGGAATCCATCATAATTATAAGGTTTCACAACTGCCCGAAATAAGTCATAAACATGCTTTAATAATTGTTTTCTTGCTTGATACAGAGATTGATTGGAACTACACAGAGCGACAAGATGGCCGCAAATAATAGACTGTACATTGTGGTAATACCAAGGTTGATGGCGGCTCTGCCTGATTATAAAAAGTGCAGATGCTAAAGAGTCTAAATTAACATGCCTGTCTAAATGCCAAATATCCTGAAATTGATTGACGCCTCTTTGGATCAAAATATGATTCTTATAAACAGCACTACTTAAGTAGTCGGATATTATTGGATGCGCTTTGAGTGTACTTTCATCAGTTTCCGTATCTAATGCAAGCCAAAGTGGGTGCAGCAGCTCATCTAATATCCCGGGCTTATACATGTCAATAATGTTCAGGGTAGATGTGCTGAAAGGTTGTCCTCTGGCCTTTTTGTTGAAAGCATTACTGCCGAATTGAAAAACTTCTGGCAGGCTACCATCGTTAATTTTGTTGAGCTGATAATACAACTGAGAAGGTTTTTCGATTTTGAAATAATTCATCAACTTATGCATTGCAAAAATCGTCATTAATGAACGTATTTTTCTTGATAACAATGAGAAGTTTCTGAATTTATTCAAATATAAACCGTTATAATAATTACACTTGATATGCGAACTATTAACAGCCTAATAAAGTATTGAATTCATTGCAAAAAATCTGCTGTTAATAAATCGATTCTTGTCCTGATGCCTCCTTGCTATTTATTTTCTTTTTATTAACGATTAATCTTTATTGTCCCACTCTTGTAAATGGTATTTTTTGTGGCAGAAAGTATAAAGGCTAGTTCGGAAAATGAATTCCATTTTCTGTGGCATAAACTGGACAAGGATATGCTTGAGCTGTATCGCTCTCCAGTACTCAATGCGGATTCATTACGTTTGGCATTAGGCTACAAATCATTAGCAGCGTTATACCAATCGATTTCTAAGGAACGAATTCCAATCCCGGTTTTTACCATTGAGAATAGAAAGGGAAAGTACGCACTAGTATCCGATGTGGCCAAGTATTTGGCACAGTTACGATTGAATATCAAAAAAGTAAATGAGGAGGTGAACCACGGGTAAGTAAAAACTTATTTGAGGCAAGCCTATACGAAAAAAAGGCCTCGCTACCTGGAAAGTATTTCGAGACCTTTTTGAGTGTTCTTTTGAAGAAGCACACTCTCATTATGTTTATCTATGCCTAACAAGTCAATAGCTACGCCTTTTTGAAAGCGCGTTAACGGCCACGGCTTGCCTCATGTTTTTCAACGTAGTTACGGCTGGTTGCACTCAGTTGCCGCCAGTTAGAAAGACATAATGAGGAAAAAACATGAAAAAAAAGTCAGATTATGTGCTCGAGATTATCAGGCTTGATGAGTTTTCTGATAATTCAGCAGTTTTTGATGCCGGTTTGGTTGGTGTAACTGATAAAACTGTTGCAGCTATTAGACGGAAGAAAAAAGAGCTTGGATTAAACTATGCTGACGCAAAAGCGATGGGGCTTAAGAAACTCGGTCTTCTATTTGATGCCAAAAGAAGACGTAAGAAAGATAAAGTCATGCCTGATTGGACGCTAGTGCATAAGGCAATGCAAATGCACAAGCATGCAACTTTGATTCAATTGCATCATGAATACAAGTTAATGCACGGAAAAAATGCGTACGCTTATAGCCAATTTACGCACTACTATAGGGAGTTCATTAAAAAAATTGACTTAAGTATGCGTCAAACCCACCATCCTGGTGAGCAAATATTTATCGATTTTGCCGGGAAGCCCATTCACTACCTTGATGAGCAAACTGGAGAAAGGAAGAAAGCCTATATTTTTGTTGGGGTATTAGGCTTTTCTCAATACACCTTTGCATATGCATGTGAAGGTCAAACTGCTGAAGACTGGGTGCAAGCTTGTATTGAAATGTACAAGTTCTTCAACGGGGTTACGCAATCTTTAGTACCGGATAATCCAAAAGCGGTTGTTTTAAAGTCAGGGAAAGACCTAGTATTAAATCCTACTTTTCAGGATATGGCACAACACTATGGAACCTTTGTTATTCCTGCGAGGGTTCGCAAGCCTCAAGATAAATCTTTAGCTGAGATTGGAGTTCTAATTGTTACTCGCTGGATCACTGTACCGCTAAACCGGCGTAAGTATTTTTCAATCGATGAAATTAATCGGGATATTCCCGAGCTACTCACGTTTATAAATAACCGCAAATTTAAGCGTCTTCCTGGGACTCGTTATGAACGCTTTGTTGAGAGCGATAAGCCTCAATTAATTCAGCATCCCGCAAAGCCATATAGAAGACTTCGATTTGTGTCCGACCAGAAAGTTGATCCAACTTATCACATTTACATTGATGGGCATGCTTATTCGGTACCTTTTACTTTAGTTGGTGAGCGCGTTAGTGCTTGGGTAGGTTACAAAATTGTGGAGCTTATTCATGACGGACTCAGAGTCGCAATTCACAAGCGCAGTAAGGTTCAAGGTGAGCATACAACCAACCCTAAGCACTGCCCACCATCTCATGCAGCTTTTGCCGATTTAAACAAAGACGTTTATTTATCTTGGGCAAAAGGTATTGGTGAATTTGCAGGTAAAGCCATTGAATCGCAGTTTATAAACAAACCCTCCTACTCATCAGTGGCGCTTAAAGCTTGTGAGAAGTTGAAAGACTTAGCCAAGAAATACGGTGAAGAGCGTTTTGAGAATGCATGTAAGCGGGCCGATAAAGAAGCGTCTTTAACGGCAAAGAGTATCGCTTCGATCTTACGCAGTCGACTCGACCTTTATGACCCCGAGGAGTACAGCAATATCTTTGTGACAAATCACGAGAATCTTCGCGGCTCTCAATACTATTAATCGGAGGTAGTTCATATGTTAGAAGAACAAACAATTCACCAACTCAAAGAGCTTCGTCTTCATGGAATGGTGCAAGCTGCTGAGCGACTTCAAGAAAGTGTGGAATTGCAAACATTACCTGTGTTTGAGGTGTTTGCCTTCTTGATAGAGGCTGAGCGTCACTATCGAGAAGAAAATAGGCTAAAACGATTCAAACGTGAAGCGAAACTTAAATTTAGCGACGCTTGCCTAGAGAATATTAAATACAACGATGGACGTGGTATTGATAAAGCCCAAATACGAGCACTCTCAAACTGTCGATGGGTAGTCAATAATCAACACCTAATCATATTGGGTGCAACTGGTGCAGGTAAAACTTACTTAGCCAACGCTTTTGCTAATCAAGCAATTCACTTAAAACATAAAGTTGTTTATAAGAGAGTCTCTCGCCTGCTCGAAGAAATGAAAGCTGCTAGCGCTGTTGGTGAACTCCCTGAATTCCGATTAAAACTCTCAAAAATTCCTGTTTTGATTCTAGACGATTGGGGGCTGGGGCCAATAAATGCTCTTGATCGTCAACATCTATTAGAAGTTCTTGAAGATAAAACGGGCAGTGGAGCTGTAATTATTACCAGTCAGCTTCCTATCGCTGAATGGCATAACTGGCTAAACGATCCCACGTTAGCCGATGCCATTTTAGATCGTCTAGTTCATCGAGCCCACACTATTAAATTAAAAGGCGAAAGCATGCGTAAAGTGCTTGGCCTAAATGAGGAGAAGTAATCATGAATCAATTATCTTTTTTCCCTGATCATCAAATCACCATTCCTGTGGATTTCCACATCCCTAGTTACGCATGTCCTAGCCGGAAAATGCAGCAAGACGACAGCATGGCAACTGAGCAAGCTCTTGCTCATTATCGGCAGCAATTATGGATCAATGCCATGATTTTATACATGTTGGAAAAGGAGTTCGGAATAACGAATGTAGAGGTTCTTAAACTTTTAAATGCGGGGTACTGTGACAGGACACTTACTAAATTGTTTCCAAAAAGGGGCAGTTTAGAAGGCGAAGCTGCAAGAGGAGCTTTGGTACGCCAAGGAATATTACGACCTACTGGTAGTGAGACATTTCGTGGACAAGTTACTGTCGAGTTAAAAGATATTACTGGCCAACAATGCGGCTTATGGGGTTTTCCTATGGGCGTTGGCAAAAAAAGCTCAGCACCTTCCCATATCTTATTTTCGAATGTCGATATGGGGGTTATTAATCATAATGCGCTTCGTAAAAAACATGCTGTTTTCTACAGTAACCCTCTAGATGCAATTAAAGCTCTATGCGAAGGTAAAAATGCAGTTTCGCTACTGGGAACAATGGACTCGCAAGATGAGTTCATTGAAGTGCTTAAGAATGCCGATATCTCTTCAGCTGAGGTAGTTCATGATCATAGCCCTATGGGGTTGTATTGGGCCAAGCAATTAAAGTTGGCCTTATCTCAATTAGAGGTTGAGGTTAAATCTAATGAAGCTTAATCAAGCTCTGCCAAGCACTCTGGATGAGTGCTTGGTATTTTATTTAGATCATTGCTTAGCGCATGGACAAAGCGATAGAACTGTTGAAACCAAAGAGTCGAATCTAAATATGTTTATCGAATGGTGTAAGCCCAAAGATGTGCATTTGGTAAAAGACATCGATAAGTTTGTAATTGAGGATTATCGAGGATTTCTGAATAAGTATCGTCAGCCCTATAACGGTAATCCATTATCGAAAGGTACTAAAAGGAACCGTTTGACAGCAGTTAAAACCTTTCTTTCTAAGATGTATTACTTTGAGGCAATTGATATCGATATAGCCTCAAGATTTGAACTTCCCAGAGCTCCTAAACGCCTTCCAATGGGCTTTTTGAGTGAGGCTCAAGCTGAGCAAGTATTTGCGCAGACACTATATTACGGGCTAAAGGGGTTGCGTGATAGAGCTATTCTCGAAACGTATTATGCGACCGGAATACGTCGTATGGAGCTTGCTTACATTAATATCCCTGATTTAGATAGAGAAAAGCGGATACTTACTGTCTTTAAAGGAAAAGGAGATAAAGAGCGACGTGTGCCAATAGCTGAGCGTGCATGTCTTTGGATAGACTTCTATCTAAAAGAAGTGCGTCCTAAGTTGGCAACTGTTAAATCAAGTCGAACACTATTTGTTGACGACATAGGCCTTGAATTCAGAGAGCAGCAGCTTACTAGAATGGTTTCCAAGTATGTTCGAAGAGCTGGTATTAAAGTTAGAGGGGCTTGTAATCTATTTAGACACAGCACTGCTACTCTAATGCATGAAAATGGAGCCGATATTCGCCATGTTCAGGAAATGTTAGGACATGCTGATATTTCAACTACTCAAATTTATACACATGTTGCGATAAAGAAATTGGTGGATGTCTATTTGAATACTCACCCCGCAGCAAAACACCTATAGTAGAACTTTTTTTTTATGATCTTTAATGTTAGATTATCAGTAAGGTTTATGGGCAGATTTTGGGTCGCGTATCGCGATCAGTGAAAAGAATGTCCGATAGGATTGCCTATAGTAACGATATGACTAATCATTTATAGTCATTTGCATAACAGCGTAAGAGTGCCCATAAATCTTACTTACAAAAGGAACTTGTATGTTAGCGGATAAGCTAGATTCATTAAAAAATATAAAAACAAAGCGAGAGTTAGCTATATTGCTTGGCGTAAAACCATCTTTTCTAACCCATACTTTATACATTCGCAAGCCAGAGAACTGTTATAGCGAATTTGAGATTCCCAAAAAAAAAGGCGGTTACCGAAAGATTAAAGCGCCGAACCCTCAATTGAAAAGTTTACAATCAAAGCTGTCTGTGTTGCTCTTAGATTGCATGGATATTATTAAATCCATTAACTTTCCAAATGTAATAAGTCACAAGCGCCTTAGTGTTAGTCGCAATCATCTAAAAATAAAAGTCCCTGGCTCCCCAAGAAAAGAAAGCACTTTATCTCATGGCTTTGAAAGAAACAGGTCTATTTTGACAAATGCGGTTATGCATACAAATCAGAAAAATATTCTAAATATTGACTTGAAAGACTACTTTGATAGCTTCAATTTTGGACGTGTTAGAGGTTTTTTTATTAAAAATAGAAACTTTCAATTGCATTCTGATATTGCAACTGTTATTGCTCAAATTGCATGCTTTGAGGATAAGCTACCCCAGGGAAGTCCTTGCTCTCCTGTTATAACTAATCTGATAACTCACTCTTTGGATATTAGGCTAGCATCATTATCGAAAAAGCATTCATGCACCTATACTAGATACGCAGATGATATATCCATATCAACAAGAAAGAAAACCTTTCCTGCTAAGATCGCAAAAGAAGTAAATGGTGAATATGTTTTAGGAAAGAAATTAAGGCAAGAAATAAAAAGATCTGGTTTTAAAATTAATAACACCAAAACAAGGATACAGTATAAAGACTCAAGGCAAGATGTGACTGGACTGGTAGTTAATAATAAACCTAATGTAAAAAAAGAGTATTGGAGAACAGTAAGATCTCAGTGTCATAGCTTATTCCATACAGGAGAGTTTACCCAAAGAAACAGTGATGGTGAGCTAGAAGAAGGAAATATAAATCGGCTGGAAGGAAAACTAAACTTTATCGACCAAGTCGATAGATACAATAGAATGAGGCAAAAAGAAAAGATAAATCACTTGTATGCGCTATCAAATTATGGACATAAAATGAGCCCATATTGGAGCGGTAGGGAAAAAACGTTTAGCAGATTTATTTTTTATAGATTATTTTACTCTAATGTTAAACCCACAATATTATGCGAAGGTAAAACAGATAATGTATATTTGAAAGCTGCAATCAATGAACTAGTTAAAGACTACCCTAAGCTTGCATCACCTCCAACAAAAGATGAGCGCTATAATCTCTTAGTACGGTTTGTTGAACATACCAAAAGAACAAAATTTCTATTGGAGTTAAGTGGAGGATCTAGTTATATTTCTTTTTTTATAGGCAACTACAAAAGCAGGTATGGCTTTTACAAAGCCCCCAAAGATAATGCTCCTGTAATTTTAGTTTTAGATAATGATTCTGGATTTGATTGCATAGAGAAAAAAATCAATAAAATTGATTCTGTTCAAATTTATCCAACGACACTTAAAAAAGATAAACTCCGAGAAGCAGAATTTATTCATATAACAGAAAATTTATATATTGTGCTTACTCCTATTTCGGCAACTGCTAAAAAAACAGATATGGAGTCTTTGTTTGATGATAAAACTAGACTTATCAAATACGATAACAAATGCTTTAATACAATAGACAAAAGAGATGAAGATAAGGATTTAAGCAAAGATAGCTTTTCTAGGCATGTGATTAAGAATCAAAAAACATCTATTAATTTTGACGGTTATAGACCACTGCTAGATCGTTTAAATAAGGTGATTGAACATTACGATAAGTTAAAATAACCCTATTTGCTTGGGCAAAACAATGGTTTTGTCTGAATCAACACCTGACTCACTTCGGATTCTTGCTGGGTTTCCGTGTTCATTTAAAATAACTATTTGTTTATGTTTATGAAGGGTATAAAGTGCTTTCTTATAGTGGTCTGTATTAGCAGGCGTTCCGTTACATGTGCTTGCAACTAATTCGTTATAGCTCACAGGCTTATCATGCTTTAATAACTTTGGTATATCTGTTATTAGAGCAGCCCTTGTTCTTGCATCAGCGTCATCATCAAACAGAAATTCAAACCCTAGTTGAGCTTCATGTTTAGATTCAGCAGAAGAATAACCTAATATCATTTCTAGGCTTTTTTCTTGACCTATGCCGACACTATTTAACCCAGCATTTCCATGATGCACAAAATGATTTTGAAGGCTCCAATGTATTTTACACATCTCGTCCCTTGCTTTGGGATGATTTGAAAGATGAATAAGCCAATAAGAACGACTGCTTTTATTCGATTTTATGAAAAATGGAGTAAAAAACTTTGCGCCTGAACGAAGTCCAATTTCATCGTATATTCTCTGCTCAATTATCAGTCTAGCCTGAGGTGATTCTTTATAATTTTTAATATCATTTATGGTAAAAATATCTTCAAGACCAACTTTCTGCATCCCTTTCATGAAAGTATCACTTTCGTTGTAGTAATTTATAATGGAATCGGTAGAGAAAGTTAGTATTACTTCCGCGGAATTGGGGAAAGTAGTAAATATAGTATTCAAACTGTGTAAAGGAACATTTTTATAACCATATTGATCAAGCAAGAAAATACATCTAGGTACTCTTTGATTCTTATAATTTTTTATAAAGTTTAAAATATCTGGGAGGGCAGTGGTAAATTCTTTGTTTATTAAATGTTTGCGATCAAGAGTTATGTTGTTCTCTTTGAGTACATATTTCAATGACTGTAATGCAGAGTTATCAATATCTACAAAAAAATAATGATCTTCTATGTTTAATTTCTTTGTGCGTGAGAAGTTAATTCTAGTTTCAACTTTTTTTACTGTGTTATGTAAAAGTATAGGAGAGCCATAAACAATCTTATTATAGTCATCCTCATCTTTATACCAGCCCCCACCAGCAAACCCATCAACAACATATAGTCGTAATAGTTCTTTATGTGGCATAGAGGTTAATACTTCTATATACCGTGTTAGGTACTCCCTAATAACATCATGTTTGACTTTGCTATGCTTTTCAATTACCGGAACTTCCCAGTTATACCCATGTTTTGCTGGCATCCATTTTCCTATGTTTTGATTGCTATATGATATTTACATCTATTCTTGGCATTTCATCCCAAGTTCGACCGTACAATTCTCGGCCGTTTTCTTTTTTTGATCTTCTTTTGCCATCTGCTCCCCATCCTCCCCATTGTTTGAAGAAGAAGGCAACATTTTCTTTCTCACATTGTTGTTGAACGTTTTTTGCCCATTCAGGTTTCATTTCTCTTGCTTTTCTACCTGATTCGCCGCCAACGATAACCCAGTGTATGTCTGTTAAGTTTATAACTCCAACATCCTCTAATAGGGGCTCTACAGATAAAAAACGTATGTGTGCACTTATTTTTCTAAGGTAGTCTATTCTTGGAACCCCATATTTCTTATCTTCTACAGAGACTCCAATCCAAGCATTTTGTGGCACACTTCGTGTCCTGAAATACTTTTCCATCCTTTGAGCTCTTTTAGTGAGTATTTGATAAATATGCTGCGGAGTTCTATTAATTACATCAAACACTTTATCTATGTAGGCAAAAGGAACACCTTCATGAAACAGGTCACTCATTGAGTTTACAAAATATTTTGTAGGCTTTTTTCTTGCTAAGGGTTGGTTAAGTCTTTCTGGCATTAAGGTTAATTTAAAACCATTCTCATAACCATTTGCTCGCATTGCTTTTAATCTGACTGACATTTCTTCTGCATAGCAGTGCTTGCATCCGGGCGAAACTTTAGTGCATCCCGTAATAGGGTTCCATGTATGTTCTGTCCACTCAATTTTACTTTTACTGCTCATAAGCTAACTCTACTTGCAAATAGATGTTAGCACAATTATAATATAAATATATTCGTTAATCTAGTTATAAATTTATATTTTATGCAAGCGAAATTAAGGGCAAAGTTAAAATCTCATATGCGTAAAAAAAGGCATAATCAAAAGGATGTAGAAGCAATAACAGGGGTGAGTCAGCCTTTAATTAGCAGAGCGCTAAATGGAGATTGGAAGGTACTGTCTCCTAAAATAAAAATTTTATGTGATTATTGTGGTTTGGCTATCAAAAAAGATATAGATCCTAAAAGTAGCAAGAAGCTGATGAAAGCTATTGAAAAAGTTTGGGATGGCTCGAAAAGACAAGAAGCGGCAATAGCTTCCGTCATTGAGAATGTAGGAGCGTTTATTAAATAAATTTTATTAAAGTACCGTCAGGGTATGTCATAGCTCTTTTCCTAGTACCGTCTTTAATTTTAATAATGCCTTCTTTTTCCATAGGCTTCAATGCCTGAGATTTCGTCTGTCCTGTATGGAAATCAGTTTCATCTGATGCAACAAAGGACTGTATTGCATTTATAGAAATCCACCCACAGTCGTTAAATTTCTCTGATAATTGTTTTTTGAGATGTTCGAAGTCAGGGTTACAAGTTGTGAGTTTTAACTGCTTTGAATGAGAACCATAAAAGCAGAAATCACCATCTGGTGCATAGCGCCACATGGCCTCTTTCATTTTATCCGACCCTTTATGATGTTTTGTCGCAAAAAATAATGCATAAATCAAACGGTTCTTTCGGTATAAATCTAAGTGTACAACGTGATTAGCACCAGAAGTTTTTAGCTGTGCTTTATAGAGATTGTAGTAAAAATGCTTTCTTTCTTCTTTGTCCTCTATCGATATACCTTTTCTCCAACCATCGCACCCATAGAGCTTATCTAAAGGAGCTGCAAACTCAGCTCGAGACTTAAATCTGTTTATAAAAGAGTACATAAAGGAAATGTATACTTCAGCTTTAGGGTTCTCTAATAGCTTGTTAATAACATTCATAGGAGTGTCTGAAACTCCGAATGGATCAAGCATTGCGAAACAAGGAGCTTTTAATTTATTCTGATGTTCAATGCTGTTGAGTAATTTAGGGTAACTTCCATCAAATGTTCCATTATGGAAGTTGATCTCTATATTCTTAGGTAAGCTTTCATATTTATTTGCTATTGATTGTTTTAAGTGTTCAAGGCGTTTTGATTCTTTTTCAATAAAATAAAATGTTACTTTTTGAGCATTGAGAGCTTGATAGGAGTGCTCAATTAACGCATCGAGCATTATGAGAGGAGAGCCTGGTTCTCCATTTTCATAGATACCCGGGCCAGCAAAACCATCTATTATTAAAAGTTCTTGATTATATCTTCCCATTATCGGCAGCCATGCATGCAGATAACTTTTTAAAACTAAATGCTTTCCATGTGTATGCTCATCCATACACCACAAAATATCCTTGTTATTCATATATTTATTGTTAATTTCAACTATATCACTAGAATATAAAAGATTTTTTCAAATAGTGCTACTTTTGAGTCTATTTGGTTCTTTAACAAACTTTTTGTGGCGTTTACGTTCATATGAATGGACGCGCGTATGATTA
>JABXIW010000094.1 GCA_013372875.1 Gammaproteobacteria bacterium
GCTGTAAGCCGTGAACAAGCAAAGCTTCGTGATCCTGATGATTGGTAAAATCCTATAACTAAGTTGTTCTTTCACAACAATCGAGTTAGTAAATCGATTATTGTTTGGCCTGCTTATTTCTGCCCCAAATTTTTTAGGACTATTCCCTATCACACCTTGCTAATTCTTCACTTACCCCAATTCCCCTAATATATGGAAATCTCCCCCTTCTGCACTTTGGTTAGGGGAGCACAACTTTTCCTATCTAGCTTATGAATAGAGGGAGTTGGAGGTTTTCAGGGATAGCAACTCCAGCTTGTTTTAAGAGAAGCTTTAAAGTTTCCCTTAAACAGTCAGCATCTTGTGAAAAACTAAGTTGAAGTCCCAATGTCTGCAATGATGGAGATACGGGCATGCTACCTTCAATGCTGTAGTCAAAAGTATGGAAGCTCTGGAATGACCTCTCTGCATCCCCCATCGGGTGAATGATCGTCATGGAACAAACTAAGCTATTTTTGTTAGACCTATTGTGTATGCCATGAACATATTTCATCGTACATTCTGGTAGGTACTTGGAAAAAGCTAGTGTGGGGTATGTATACTTAGCATCTAGCACTATTAGTTTTGATGGTTTGTTTTCATTTCGAACTTCAATCACAATGTCAGGACATCTATGTGAATACTTGTGCTGACTGGATCGAATTGTCACCTTTCCCTTCCTTAGCACTTTACCTTCAGAGTTGATATATGAGCTTTCATTCGAGCGAGAGTTTTTCGGCATCCAATAAGTTGGTTCCCTAACCAAACTGATCTCGTTGCCATCTATATCATGCATTAGAGAGTTGATAGATTTCTGACCTTTAGTAGGGTTTAGGATACTGTTAAGCGATTCACCAATTCGATAGTAAGTGTAAGACTCAAATAGTGTCGGAATACTCTTTATCGCTAAGAGGTTTTGATACACAGACCAATCAGGACAGCTTCTTTCAAACCAATTTATATACTCAATAAAAACGCCTCTATAACTCTGTTGAGCCTCTGCTTTTTGAGTGAGTATAGGTCGATCAAGTACGTAGTTTGTCACGGGAATCGACGCATCCAAGCTATGTTTTAGGAACTTTAAGCGGTCAATTGCTCGTAAACATCGCGTTATTTGGTTGCCAAGCAGCTCTTTTTTAAATCGATTTACTTGGGTAAAAAAAGAGGAATAGCCCTCGGGTATCTCCTCACTAAATGTTGATTTTAAACTGCCAGTCCTGTTGTAGTTTGTCAGTTGTTTATCAGCTTCATTTAGAAGAGTTACAATAAAACCGTGAATTACTTGGTTCTCGTATAGGTTAGAGTTTTCTTTGAGTACAGGAACTTGTACAGAATGAGCCTTATACATTCTGTCATTGAACTCAAAGTGAGCACGATCAATATCATCAACTTCTTCTACCACAGATAAGTTGTCTAATAGCCACCCTAATGCACTGTCATCCAAGTCCTCCTCTCCAGATGCTTGTAAAACACGATGTTCAGGCAAAAGCTTAGTTATAGGCTTTGAAAACAAGCTCTGAAACAGAAATGATAACTTATCTATAGTGTGCTCAAGCCTTTCTAAGCTACCATTCGGGGAAGTTGAGCCTTCCTTAAAGCCAGCTCCATGCTTTGTTGTTTGAAATAGAGAGTGAAGTTGCTCATCCCCTAATGTAGCTAGATAAGAAAGCATATCCTCTACATTCTTAGCATTGAGTTTTGATGCAAAAATCTCAAGTGGAGCAAAATTTTTGATTACTTTGCTTCCTTCTTCGTCTTCAAGTTCGACTGCAAGTTCTGCTAAACCAAAATAGTTAATAAACAGGCAGTCAATTGAGCGGTTTTTCAGTCGTTGAGGTTTCCAAATAAAATTCGTGTGGTCTTCACCAAAATCAACGTAAGTAGCTGGAACCTGATGATCGTAGAGATTTAATATCGCACTTTGAAACTTTGCGGGGACACTTAAAAGTAATTCAATAACTTCGTTTTCTTTTACCCATGAGGAAGGCTCCAGTTGGAAGCCGACCTCGTTTAGTCGAATAACCTCTCCAGATCTACTACCTGATTTAATGTGTAGCTCTAAATGCATATTCGCCTAATCCTAGAAGTATGAGTATGAACCTGTAAACTCGTTACCGCTCGCAAGTATTCTCTCAATTTCAGCGGCTGAGCGAGGGTAGGTTTTGTTTACGATAGTCAGTAATTGCTCTAGTCGTTTTCTGAAGGAAACGCCGTAGCCTTCAATGTGTGGTAGGATATGTTGTTGGATAGCAAAGTCCATCGCAGCTTCTGAACCAATCATCTGACCTGCAACATCACAATAGTTTGTAATCGCATTCACTTTTCTTCTACTTATTGGAATAGCCTTTCCAAAAGCAGGATCTCTTGTACCTAACGTATCTATTATTTTTGCCAAAATAGATTCGTCAGCCTTAGATAATTCTGCATATTCTGGGACAAACAACTCCCGAAGCTTTGAAGCTCGCACGGAGCCATCCAGGACTAGGCTTGTTGTATCCAAAATCTTGTCTGTCGGTGAATCTAGTGTTATCACTGGTACTCTATCGATTAAGCGAGGAGATAGTTTTTCTGTGGTTGCATCATTATTGATGGTGGCAATAAACCTTGTGCTGTCTCCAACTTTTAGAAAGCGGAGGCTTTCGTGTGGGATGCCAGTATCGATTGGGCGGTTTAAGTTTTCTAAGTCACACAACGCAAGAAAGTCTGACCAATAGTGTTCCATACTAGACAAGTTTGCCTCGTCCAAAAGGATTAACTTTAGAGCATCACTATCTTTTGATTCTTTCCTTGAAAGAAAGCTATATAGCCCTGTTCTCGACTCTTGATATACATCTTTTAAGGAGTTGTAAAAACCGAGAGTATCTCTGCTCGATACCCACCCACGACCTACGGGAACGTAAAGGAAATTTTGGTCACCTCTACTACTTCCCAAGTGCAGAGCTTTCGCTAAACGTGTTGCTGTTGACGTTTTACCTGTACCTGGAGGTCCAGATAGAATCGTAAGAAAAGACTGATTTACAGAAACGATCAGGTTTGTCATTTCT
Organism: Gammaproteobacteria bacterium; assembly: GCA_013372875.1. Next base: position 3,063 of record JABXIW010000094.1, read on the forward strand.
TCTTTACTGAACATTCTACCGTTGTCCTGAGCAAAGTGTGCGTATATAGCATCTACCACTTGCTCCGCAGAATCTGGTTCAGACTCACAAAATTTAACAGGACTATACCTTTGGGCAGGTTTCGATACTGAAGCAGATTTACCGCTTAATACTCGGTTAATAGCCTCCATTTCACCTATTTTCTTTGCTAGTTCTTCTGTATCATTATTTTTAAGCGTTGCCTCAAATCCTTTTACTGTAGATTCAAGCCTTTTTGAGTGCTTTTCGTAGTAATTACACTCTTCTTTGAGCTTTTCTATTTCATTGACTAGCTCTAAGTGCTGAACCTTATCTATAATTTGCTTCTCTAATGAATTTTGCTCATCTTCTAGGGCTGCTATATTCTCACTCAGCTCTTGCTGCTTTAACTTGAGGGTTTGCCTTACCTCATCTTCAGTCTCTGCTGCAATTCGCTTAATTTCATCTTGCGCTTCTCTACGTTTCAAAGCGACGTTTTCTATTATCTGTGTAATTTCTTGCTCTTTGGCTGCTATCTGAGCTTTTTGTTCTTGTAGTTTTTGCTGAATTTTTTTCTCTTCAGCTTTAGCGTCAGCTTTAACCTTATCTATAAAATCGCTCAATAGTGTAGACTTGTTAATTTCCACATATTTGTTAAGAAACGATTGACCTGAACTGCTATCAAGATAGTTCTTCACTAATTCAAAACCGATGTCTGCTTCACTCAAGTATCTGTCTAGCAGACCTTTAAGACGTTCGAGTCTTTCATCATGTTTTCCAAATTTGTTTGCTTTTTCACTATCTGCAATAATTTGTTGAAGTCTTTCTGCCTCTTTTTTACCCAGCCCTTTAGTTTGCTTACCGAACCCGAGTTGATTTACAACTTTAATCAATTGATCATCGGAAACATAATCAATACTAGTTTTGTCGTTACGATGAGATGAAAGTTGTTTAAATGAAGATACATATAAACAACTCTCATCGTTAACTCTTGTCTCAACCAAGCAATTTGTGATGTCGGAAATTGGAAATCTACCAATGTAACCTCTACCAAACGATAAGCTTGGGTGAACGTAAGGTTCAACGATGTATCTATCGTCTTCTGTTTGGCTACTGGTTAAAGGCCCAAAAAGGTGGGCATCATCTAGTATGAAGAATGGGCGCGATGGAGGAGTTACCCCTGCTGGCAAAATACCATTCTCTTTACTTGGAAGGGGGACGGATACGATTGGTAGAAGAGTACTTGGTGTTAAATCCGAGAATGCTGACTCATCTCTAGCCCAATAACGAGGAGAACCACTTTGTTGTGTTTTCTCTTCATCTAAGTTATGGGATTTAAGGATGAAAAGCTCGCCCGACTCATAATTAACATCAATATCTGGATAGCCTCTTGATACTAATATGTCTTGAGGATAATCGTGTCTGGATACTGGTGCGAATTCTTCATTGTCTGAGATGCTTAGTATTGGTGTGACAAAGCCCTGATTTTCATTTAATTGCGCAGACTTTATAACAATTAGCTTATTAAGAGCCTTCTTTTCCTGCATTGTATGTACCTAACCAATCGAATATTTGTTTGAACTAAATCCAAACATTATACGCTTTAATGGGGTTATAAGGCTTCAGAATTGTATGCTTATGATTTTGTTTTTAATTGTTCTTTGACGTCTATCATACTCTTAAATATGTTCGCCCCATGAACCAACGGAGTGGCATTGTTAGTGTCTGAAGTTCCAGGGTGGGTGCACATTGATATCTGGATCAGCATGCGCGCGCTTCTTCATGTGCTTGATCATATATAAGACAGTTAGCTTTCGTGGTTTCAACGATACAATAAAGCATGAAACTAGCATCGGTACCACTTGGTGTATTGGAGAATAACTAGATGGTATGTGATGGCTACACTAATAAGCTGGATACATCATTGATCGACATTCCGATACCAAAACTTGTACGCATTTTACTAAGTTAAGTGATTACACTAAGAAAGTTCTTTCCAATAGTGAGTAATGGCTATCAGGTTATGAAGCACTCAGCAAAAACAGGAGAGAATGATGCTTTAGAAGCTCAGCATAAGACAGGTTTTCTCAACTTGCGGGTAAAGGTATTGAGGAAAACTGCCAGAGCCTAGTAATCGTAACACCTGTGCTCAAACAGGAAATGGACGAGATCATCGGTGACTACAAAATCGACCTCAATGGAGAGTTCTAGTAAACCTACCGTGCTCAATCAAACTCATTGCAAAGCATATGAGTATTCCTGCCAACGCGCTTCAAATCTCGAATCGCCGCAGACTCCGTGGCGATTCTTAGTGGTCTGTCATACAGAATTGTATTGTTCAGAATATCGATATCGTTGCGTTCAGTGTGTGTAAATTCGATCACCCCGTATGGAGTTTTGAATACACCTTTTCGACCTGTCGTCATCACTGTCAGACGATCAATAGGAATCTGAGAAATTACGCCATATTCTGAAAGAGCGGATTCAAGCGAGATGTAATTGTATTCACCACGACGTAGACTTTTAGCCACATATTCAATGGTATAGCCACCTTTATTGCGACTTAAAGCAAACACGTAAACGCCTCGACAAGCTCGTTCTAGTACCCCGAATTTGATCAAACGCGATAAACTTTGCTTAAAAGCTTCTTCACTGTCATCAAAAAATACTCTTCGCAAGTTGCGCTTGGTATATACGTAAATGCGTTGCCTATCAAATTTATGCAGACGCTCTAACGCCGTTTGAATATCCATATTGTTTAGTGTGATAAGTAGACGATAGTGGTAACCATAGCATACTTTAGTGTCCACTTGATGAGTCATTGACAGCATCACAAATGGAGTCAGTTTCTTCTAAAAAGTACGTAAGCTGCTTTTCAAGTTCATGATTTGCAAGCTTAAGTTCTGAGATATTGGATTGAGACTCATGTAACTTACTCTCTAAGATTCGATAATTTACTGAAAGATCGGTATATTCATCCTGGACAGTGCTTAACTTATGTTCAGAATTGTCCAGTGCCTCTGTCATTGACTGTAGTTTAGACGAACTTTCAGTTAGTTTGATACAAGTACTCTCATAGCGTTCAGATAGTTCAGTAAGCTGAGACTCAAGCTTTTTAGCATCGTTAAGTGCGTGTTCCAGTTGTACCGTTAGTGCAGAATTCATTTTTTCGACTTTTGATAGGCTGGCTTGGAGTCCACAAATGGTATCTTGCTGGTTTTCTAACCTGTCATTTGCTTGATTGAGTGAACTCGTAAGTTGACTGATATTTTTTAATAACTCAGATTTCTCGATTTGTGATTCGACTACCTCAGATTGCAGAGCTTCAATTTTCTCCTCTAGTTGATCATTTGCATCTGTAGCCCTTTGGAGAGTCTGTTCCATATCCGAAGCTTCTCCCTCAGACTGCTCTTTTTGTTTGATCGCGTGTTGACTGATTGCCTCTGCTTCTCTAATGCGTGTGTAAGTAATTGACTCAAAATGGGTATGAATACTGTCATTCATAGCAATAACAATATCTCGAAGTGATGTAGAGATATCGTATTCCTTTCTGTCGAGAAGCTCTTGAATTTCCGCTGGTAGCTCATATGAGGTCCTTACTTGAGTTGTTGCTGATGGGATATCATTTTGTGCTTCTGGAATCCTACCGTCAGCAATGAGCCTTTCCAAATCAGCCTGAATCGAAGAGCTTTTTCCTCTTTGTAAATACTCTCTAATTCGCCACCCGCTAGGCTTCTTTCCTCTGCTAATCAGCTCATTAGCGACTTGGATGAGGTCTTCGTCAGTGTAAGTTTTCGGTCTTGCCATGCTGTTCACCATTATTATTGTTTTTTTAATGAAAGTTAGTAAGTTAGTAAGTTAGTAAGTTAAGAACCTAACTAACTTACCTTTCAAACGTATCGTTTTCTGACTTTTCGTCGGTCTTATTGCGCTCAAAATTACTTTTGCGCAGTTCTACTGATTCCAACAGTACCTTTGCTTTAACCTGCATGCTTGGTGGCAGGTTCAACATATCTCTCATTGCGTTATCTAAGAATGATTCAACCATCCGTGCTTGACCTGATTCTTTAGCTTTCAAACCCAAGAAAACTGACTGGCAGAACTTGCTTAAAGGACGGATGATGTCATCTTTTAAGCTTTGAACTAACTTTTCTAAAGCGTGCTTTTCAGCACGCAATTGAACGATTTCTTTTTTCTCAGCAGAAATATCTCGACTATTTTGCCTTTTTAGTTCATTGATCATTTCGTTTTCGCCTGTAGAAATAGCAACTTGCGTTTTAATGTCGTCTAGTTCACTTCTTCCAGCTTCAATATCACTCGCGAGTTCCTTGCGTTGTATTGCTTGTCTTTTGAGCAAGTAGTTATTTAAGTTGTTTTTCCTCTGGCTTTTCGGAAGTTTTGCTTGCTGATCCATTTCTTTACGCTGCTTTGTTCTCCTTTCTGTTTCAGAAGAAAACTCAACTAACAACCCCTTTGAACGACACAAATGTTCATTCGCAAAATCCTGAACCATTCGTTGAAAGTAATGCCCAAAGTCTTGCGTCTCCTCACGTGTCAACTTTGAGTCACTAGGAAAGAAATCCTTTACCCCTGTAACTTTTTCTATGTATTCGCTCACAACTTGTATTTGACGTTTGTGAAGATCAAATTTGTAGGTTTTCTGATTCAAAGCAGATAAAAAATAATGCGTGTGGCACCCTGTGTTTTGGTTTTTATCCCGTTCATCGTCATGGCAAATAATTGTTTTAATTTCATAGTCTGGGAAATAATGCCCAAGAAATAGTCGAGTGAACTCGATATAATCCGAAGCACTCACCAAATCACTACCAACCTCCCATCGGTGAGGGATCTTAAAAATCCCTTCTTGGATGAATATGTTATTAGTCGGCGCTCTGTGTTGTAGCTGATTGTGAGCGTTCAGATAAGTCTCTAGCATCTTGAGACGCTGTTTCTTGCGCTGCATTGTCAGAAGAGAAAACTTCTGAATAGACGAGTACGAAACATGACCATCAGCTTCTAAAATACTCTGCAAAAACTTAGCAGCATCCGTGTTACCACTTTTAATTTCACTATCTATTGCGTTTTTCATTTTGCGGCGATACTGGCGCTGCTGTGTTTGAAGCTTTAACTGGTTGTGAACACGTGGCTCTGGGACAATCTTATACAAGAGTTCAAGCCGCTCAGTTTCAGTCCAAGATTCCAGTGGAGAAATATGGTTGTTTATCCAGATGAAATTGTGTTGGCTTAGCTCCTCATTGAACTCAAGTTTCTTGGATATTTTTGCATTAGTTGGAGGATCAATCCTGAGAGAGTGCGCAAGAGAGTGTTCGCATTTCACACGACTTTCTGTAGTTGAAGAGTAATTCATTCGTCGGTGGAATAATCTGATTGTTCTCATTCTCGACCTCCAAGAGGTCGAGTTAGAGAGTCAAGAGAGCCTTCTCTTGCCCGCAGCTTCCGTGCATCTTTTGCGAAGCAAAAGTGTGACGGAAGCGTAGCGGGTTGCCATGTCGTCACATTTTCAAAATGTACGACTTTATGTTTGTTCTCAATGGCCACCGTGCTCATCTGTCGCTCTCCAGCATGCCTTCAAGAAGTTGAATGAGCTGTGGTTTGGACTGAAGTTTTTTCAACAACACTAACGAAGAGTGAGGAACAGCAGGTAAAGTCACTGTTGGCTTTATTTGCGGTAGGCCGAATATCTCCTGAAGGTGTTGCGCAGCCTCTCTTGCGTAGTTTGGTGAATCTTCACGAATCCATCGACCGTAGTGTTTGTCGATCATTGTTGTGCTTTTATGCCCCATTTGAACCGCGAGCCAGTCTTTGCTGATCCCTGCCGTTAGGCACTGGGAAGCAAATGTATGACGTAGCTGACCAACACCTCTGTGAGCCACACCCGCTTGTTCTAGAAATTTGATGAAGAATCGCTCAGTGAATTCTTTAGCATCAGTAAAAGGTTGATTCGTTTTCGTATTTAAGAAAATGAAACTGACAGAGTCTTTCGTGAATGTTTTATTGTCGCATTCTAGAATGTTGATTGTTTGTGGGCGGCGCTTTCCTGTAAGTTTCAACTGCTCTTTCAATAGTTTTAAAGCAAGTGGATTTAAATCAACTTCACGTACAGAACCTTTAGTTTTTGGACATTTATAAATGTTCAATACGCAAGCTCTACGTACATAGAGCACTTCGCGTTCCCAGTTTATATCTTGCCAAGACAACGCTATCAGTTCACTGATACGAAGACCTGTCAACAGATTCAGCATTACGGCATTCTGTCCCTGGGTGCAGACATTCTTGCACTCATGCATCCGTGCTAATTCCTTTTTTGTGAAAGGGTTTGGCTCAGGATCCACTGTTTTAAAGTTCTGTACGCCTGTCATCGGATTTCGTGCAATTACGCCATCACGTACCGCTTTCAAAGAAATGCGACGTAAGATTGTCAGATGTTCGTTGATGGTTTTGTTTCGAAAGCGCTCGTGCCAACTTACCAGAAGCATATTAATCTGAGTGTGGCTAACTGCATTGATGGGGAACTCTCCCAATGCCTCGTTTATATTCTTTGCTCTGCTGAGGTCGGAGGCTAATGTCGAGGGAGCAGCACAATATTTTCTCTCTATGAGATATGCGTCGATGTAGTCTTTTACAGTTGGTGACTTTGTAGTTGTAATAGTTTTCATAATATTTTCCGTTTTTTATCGAATGCAAGTCATTCGTCAAAACGGAAGTTACGGCTAAAAATTACAGCCGTCAACTCAGTAAGGTATTGAATATTAACAATAAATTATTTACTTTTGACATCATTTGTCTATACGTAGAAATAATCGATATCGAATTTGAGATTATTTATCAAACCTATACGCATCGAGTTTATCGAGGTTTTTGACCTAGAAAATTTTTTGAAAAAAATGATCTGACTGGTCAAAAAATAACCAGAAGATTGGTTGGTAGGGGAAGATTGTGGAAAGTAGCAATCTCTGAAATGCTAAGACGATTGGGTTTGGCTTAATGGACTGAAAGACATGCTTGGTGAACTTTAGTCACTTATCGCAGAAGGAGCCAAAGTTTAGATATCATGGCGTATGGACTAGTTTTTTTATCCCCAAAGTGGTTTAGCTCAATAAGCTTGATGTGTTTCTCTTGCCATTTGTTGACCTATTTTAGCTGATGGTTAACTATGTAATCAGTTTACTATCGTGTTATATGTAGGTATTGTCTGTATTTTGTAAACTGTATTGTCAGTTGGAAACAATATGAACTATAAAGAAAAACTAAAATCGGATAGATATCGAACTTCCACTATTGGAGGTCGCGATTTCAATGAAGAAATGGAAAGCGATCGTGGCAGAGCAGTCAACTCTGCCGCCGTAAGGCGTTTACAACAGAAAACGCAAGTTTTCCCATTAGAATCTAATGCAGCTGTTCGAAGTCGTTTAACGCATTCGCTAGAAGTTCAGCAAGTTGGTCGCTACATAAGTAAAATTATTCTTAAAGAGCTTGGTAAGCAGGGGTTTGACCTCTCAGAGTATTCGGAAGGTTTTGTTAGTGCTGTAGAGGTATCATGTTTGCTACATGATATTGGTAATCCACCATTTGGTCATTTTGGCGAAGAGGCTATTAATTTATGGACTAAGTCCTTTCTCTCTAAAACCATACAAGATGCTTTTGGTGAAGAAACAGATTGTCAGAAGTTAATTAAAGATCTTTGTAATTTTGAAGGTAATGCCCAAGGGATTAGACTACTACATCAAATACAAGCTTTGAATCTTACATATACGCAATTGGCTTGTTTGGTAAAATATACGAGAGCCGCTTATGAAGATAAGCCTTCATCTGCTAATGATGAGTTCAAATACAGAAAAAAGAAGCCAGGTTTTTACCTGACGGAAGAAACATTGTACAAATCTATACAAGAAAACCTTGGGATTGAAGATGGTGCAAGATTCCCACTAACTTACATTATGGAGGCTGCTGACGATATATCTTACTGCATTGCCGACGTTGATGATGCCGTCGATAAAGGTATTCTATCAATAGATAAACTCCATTATGAAATAGCAAGAATATGGGAATCTTTCCGAGGTAAAGATGGCGTTGACGACTCTGTAGTAGATGAGGGTTACTTATTAAAAATCTCTGAAAAAGCTATGGAAAAAGCTAGAGAGCAGAAATTTAATAGTAACCATGCCTATATTTTGACACTTCGTACGACTTTAGTTAATGATCTCGCACACTATGCAGCTAGCCGTTATGTCGAAAACCATGATTTGGTTTTTTCGGGGGCTTTTGATGAGTCTTTGCTTGATGGGTGTGATAAGTACAATCTTGCAACCGAGACTTTAAGGCTTCTCTCGATAGAAAATGTATTTAATCATGCTGAAGTTGAAAACTTGGAGCTAAAGGGATATGCAGTAATATCTGGGCTGTTGGAAATTTATTCTCCGTTGATCAAACTATCGTTCTCGGAGTTTAAGACGCTAGCACAAAGCAACAGGTTAAAAAGTCATCCGATTGAAACACGTTTATTCCATAAGTTATCGAGTAAACATAAGAACACTTATTTTTCGGCAGTATCTGATCTCTATGCCGCTGATACCCCTTCAAACGCTCAAAAGCTAACTGAGATTTATCATCGTTCCAGGTTAGTAATTGATTATATTAGTGGTATGACTGATGGTTTCGCTCTAGAACAATACCAAAATCTTAGTGCATCTAAGTAATTAATCCAACAAACGTCTAAAACTTCAACTTATTTTTAAAAGCGGCTCGCTATAAGCCGCTTTTATCTCGGGTTTGAAAACCTTGTCAGTTGTTGTTAGTTGACTCAGTAGCTATAACTCTTAGAACTTTAGCGGTAATACGCATAGCTTTTATGCCAGTGGGTATATCAAGCTTATCTGAATACTGCACCCATACTTCACCATCTTTCGCAATACGTATCATGGCAAATGTATCGTTGAGAAATGATTTGCTGACACTTAATTGTTTATGAATGTCTTCCATACTAAAGCTCCTTCCTAGCCTAGATTTATTGCAATAGAGTACGGTGTATTACGGCGGTCTATACTGAGTTGCATTTTGTTTTCAGCTAAAAACTGCATAAGAAATATAAGCTTATCTTCACGCTCTATTTCTTGGGTATTAACTTCGTATCCAAGAGCCTCCTTGACAGAGTAGAAGGAGTCAACATTCGAGTAAATTTGATCAAGGAACAAGGGATAATCAAAGATCGTTTTAGAAGAGTCACGCAGCAAAGCTGATCTAAGTCTATATACTGCTCTAATCTGTTCAATTGATATCCCACAAGTTAACAGATTGAAGAAGTCATAGTTATTTGTAAAATCAGCATGCTCAATGGCGTCTAGAATCGCTTTAAGCTCAAAGTTTGCTAGTTTACGCATACATCACCTCTACTGATGGAAACTTGTTAACTGCTTCATTTAATTGCTGAATATTCGCTTGTTTTCCGTATCGTCCGAAGGTGATGTTAGGATGAGCATGCCCAACGATTTCAGCCACTATGTGCTCTGGTATATCAGCAATCTTTAACTCATCGATAAAAGTATGTCGGAATGAGTAAGCCGTTGGCCGAGCATTGGGCTTCATCCCGATTGTGGTTTGCAATTTCCCCAGGTTGGTACGGTATCGAAATGACCAATCTTTATTTTCTCCGTGCGGCTTATAATCAAAAAGCTGTTTCTGTTTTTGTTCTCGGCGCTCTTGCACATAATCAAGAAAGCCCTCTTTTATCAATTGATAGTGCAAAGGGATAGTGCGGAAAGCATTGGATGTTTTTAGCCGCTGTTCAGCGTCAGAATCGGAAACCGTGATGCATGAGACACCTTCAATGACTTGGATGTCATTAGTCGTCAACTGGCAAACTTCAGAAGGCCTACATCCTTGATAGAGCTGTAGTTTGGTTGTCCATTGAAACTGAGTGTCTTTTTTACGAAATTCGGGGCTAGAAAATAGTCTTTTAAGATCTTTTAACTGCCACCGATCACGTTGCTGTGATGCTTTTGTACCACGGCTTTTTGGTGCTTTTACCGCTTTGAAAATATTTCTTTCGATGAGTTCAATTCGTTCGCAATAGTCAAAGAACTGCTTATTTGCTGCAATGTATTCTTTTACTGTCTTTGCACTTAATCCTTTTTCAATTAAGTGATCTCTGTAAGTGTTGGCAGCTTTCGCAGATAAGCAGATCTCCTGTTTGGCTAGATAGTTCAAGAAGTTAGTACACCGTTGATTTAATTGAGTTAGAGTCAAAGGCGTTACTTGTTCCAGACGTTTACTACGAATAAAGTTATTTAACTCGGTGGTAAGTTCTTGTGCTCCAACCAAACGACTGTTTAGGCTTTCTTCAGGAGCAGGAGCAGGCATTGCTCGGGTCTCCATACTCATTGACGTACATTTTGACTGTGGGTTGTCTACATGCGGAAGATTAGAGCAGAACTGTTGGCGAATCTCCGCCACCTTTGTAGATAAGCTAATCTTAAAATCTGTATAAGGGATGTTTTCTGCTAAAGCTTGTTCATGTAGCGTGTGAATCGCGCTAGCAAGCTGAGCATTTCGTTTGGTCGCTAATCGACGATATTTAGTGAAAAGAGAGAGACGAATCTCTCTCGGATAACCCAGAGAAGTTTGCAGAATAGCGGGAGTGGAAATACGTGTATAAAACACGTTATTGCTCAGTTTAATCAAATACATATGTATCACCTACTTGTATTAGGTGACATTTGATCGTCTTAAAACGAGAAAAGCCCTTGATAAATCAAGGGCTTGAATGTGGCGGAGAGATAGGGATTTGAACCCTAGATA
>JABXIW010000259.1 GCA_013372875.1 Gammaproteobacteria bacterium
ACCTCTGGTGTTTGCGCAATCATCAATCGCTACTCCTCTGGAATAACTAACCATAAAATCAAATACAGCCAAAATCCTACTGTTGCTGTCAAAACCGAAGCAACAATATAAATAATCCGCATTAAAGTGGGATCCATATCGAATCGCTTTGCTAAGCCACCGCAAACTCCAGCGAGCATTTTGTTAGTTTTTGAGCGTTTTAATCCAGCCATAATATTTCCTACGATAAGTCCTACAATAATTTACATTTGAAACCAGCAAAAGCTGATAAGTTAGATTTGATATAACAATCAATGAAATTACTTTAGCATAAAAATCAGGGGGTTAACTATGCAAAAGAAACTATTAGCTGAGTTTTTTGGTACTTTTTGGCTGGTTCTGGGCGGCTGCGGCAGCGCTGTGTTAGCAGCAGGTTTTCCTGAACTAGGAATAGGTTTTGCAGGCGTCGCTTTAGCATTTGGCTTAACGGTTCTAACCATGGCTTATGCCATTGGCCATATTTCCGGTTGCCATTTAAATCCAGCAGTTTCGGTGGGTTTGTGGCTCGGTGGGCGATTTGAAGCCAAAGAATTAGCGCCTTATATCATCTCACAAGTTTTAGGTGGCATTGCCGCTGGCGGTATTTTATATCTAATAGCTTCTGGTCAAGATGGTTTTAGTACTGCTGCTGGCTTTGCCTCGAACGGATATGGCGAGCACTCACCTGGTGGCTATAGCCTAACCGCAGCTTTAATCTGCGAAGTCATTATGACCGCTTTCTTCCTAATCGTTATTCTAGGCGCTACCGATAAACGTGCACCTGCAGGTTTTGCGCCGATTGCGATCGGCTTATGTTTAACACTAATCCATTTGATCAGCATTCCAGTGACTAATACTTCCGTCAATCCTGCTCGAAGCACTGGCGTTGCTTTATATGTCGGCGACTGGGCTGTAAGTCAATTATGGTTATTCTGGTTAGCGCCAATAGTTGGAGCCGCACTTGGTGCCTTTATTTATAAATTTATCGGTAAAGAATAACCAAAGGTCATAAAAATGTCCTAAAAGCCATAAAAAGGCGACGATTTGTCGCCTTTTTGCTGTCAAATTAGTTATATATTTAGGTTTCTAGCTGTAAGGTGTGTATAATCGCCAGCTCGAAAGCATCGGGTCTAAATTGGTGGGCTAATGAATAGCGTGTGTTGACCTAAGTGCTTAAATTTACGAGTTCTGTGTATAGATTTGTTATAGAGCTCCACAGGTGAACACAATATGACTATTTTAGAGCAAGCATCTTTTGATGACTTAGGGCTTTCTGCGCCTATTTTACAAGCCGTTAAAGATATCGGCTACGAGCAAGCCTCCCCTATCCAACAAGCCAGTATTCCAGTATTAATGACTGGTAAAGATATTATCGGTCAGGCACAAACGGGTACTGGTAAAACTGCTGCATTTGCGCTGCCGCTACTCTCCAAAATTGATGTTAAGTCAAAGCATACCCAAATTTTGGTTCTAGCACCGACTCGCGAATTAGCGATTCAAGTCGCCGAAGCCTGTCAGTCTTATGCAAAACATTTAAAAGGCTTTAATGTCCTGCCCATTTATGGCGGTCAAAGCTATGACATCCAACTGCGCCAACTAAAGCGCGGCGCACAGGTGGTTGTAGGGACGCCAGGTCGCGTGATGGATCATATTCGCCGTAAAACCTTAAAGTTAGATAATCTTACAACATTGGTTCTTGATGAAGCCGATGAAATGCTACGTATGGGCTTTATTGAAGATGTGGAATGGGTGCTTGAGCATACGCCGCAAGATCGTCAAATCGCCCTCTTCTCGGCAACTATGCCCAAGGAAATCAAAAAAGTTGCCCAGCAGCATTTGAATGAGCCTGAGCATATTAAAATTGAGTCCAAAACTTCCACAGCCAAAACCATTCATCAGCGTTTTTGGCCAGTTAGCGGTTTGCATAAACTTGATGCTTTAACGCGAATTTTAGAAAGCGAAACTTATGACGGCGTGATTATTTTTGTTCGTACCAAAATGGCAACTATCGAGATCGCCGATAAGCTCAACGCTCGTGGTTTTAATGCTGAAGCGTTGAATGGTGATATCCAACAATCTGCGCGAGAACGCATCGTCAATAAACTCAAAAGTGGCAAAATCGATATTTTATTAGCAACTGATGTTGCTGCGCGCGGTTTAGATGTCGATCGCATCAGCCATGTTATCAATTACGATATTCCTTACGATACGGAATCTTATGTGCATCGTATTGGCCGAACAGGTCGTGCTGGTCGCTCAGGACATGCGATTTTGTTCGTGGCGCATCGTGAACGCCGTATGCTCAAAGCGATTGAAAAAGCGACTAATCAGCCGATTGAGCGCATGGAAATGCCAACCATTTCTTACATTAATGAGCAGCGCGTGAATCGTTTTAAAGGCCAAATTAACGATACCATTGCTTCTCAGGATTTAGAATTTTATTTGCAGCTGATCAAATCATTTCAAGAGCAACATGAGCACGATCCGCAATTGGTAGCGGCCGCTCTAGCAAAAATGGTTGCTGGTGAGCAAGAGTTATTGCTCAAAGAAAATGATAAAAAGCGCAAGAAGAAAGAACGTGACTGGGATGGCTCCTACGATGACGCTGATGATAAACCGCGTCGCAAAGGTAAAGATAAGGTGTTTTCACCTAAAGCATTACCTCTTAAAGATTTCCCTGAAATCAAAATGGAACGCTATCGCCTAGAAGCTGGCCACAAACATAAAGTTAAAGTAGGCAACATTGTCGGCGCTATTGCAAATGAAGCGGATATCGAAAGCCAATATATTGGTCAAATCGAGCTCTATGAAGAGTTTTCAACGGTTGATCTACCTGCTGATATGCCTGATGAGATCCTCAATATCCTTAAAAGTGCCCGCGTTGCCGGTCGCGCCATGAGCATGACAAAAATTGGCGATATGGATACGGATGCAACCGTTTCTAAAGGTAAGCCTCGTGGCAAACGCTCCAATACACACAAGCGTAAAGTGAAGAAAACATAAAAAAGCCCGCATTATGCGGGCTTTTTACTATCTATTTCTTTGCTGCTCTTTTAAATCTTTCTTCTTCTGTTTACGATAAGCAATAGAAGTTTTAACTTCAGAACCTAAATGGCTTTCACCGCGCTGTTTGGCGAGTTGCATTTGGCGTTCGCGCTCTGAGTAGCGTTGACGTTGATCTGGAGTTTGTTTGTCATAGCAGTGGTGACAACTAACACCCTTTTCATATTTTTCATGTTCTTTATCTTCTTCTAAGATCGGCATACGACAAGCATGGCATTGATCGTATTGGCCTTTATTTAAGTCATGATCGACCGCGACACGGTTATCAAATACAAAGCACTCGCCTTCCCACATGGACTCTTCTTTCGGTACTTCTTCTAAGTACTTTAGAATACCGCCTTCTAAGTGATACACCTCTTCGAAGCCCTGTTCTTTTAAATAAGCAGTGGACTTTTCGCAGCGAATACCACCTGTGCAAAACATGGCAACTTTTTTATGTTGAGCTTTATCGAGGTTTTGCTCAACATACTCAGGAAATTCGCGGAAGGTTTCGGTTTTCGGATCGATTGCATTTTTAAAAGTACCGATCGCAACTTCATAGTCATTACGCGTATCGACCAAAACCACATCAGGATCAGAAATTAATGCATTCCAATCTTTAGGCTTCACATAAGTACCGACAACTTCTTTAGGGTCAATCCCTTCAACGCCCATGGTGACAATTTCTTTTTTTAGTTTTACCTTGGTGCGGTAAAAAGGCATGCTTTCGTCAAATGATTCTTTATGCACCAAATCGGCTAAGCGCTCGTCGTTTTTTAGCCAAGCTAGTAGATTATCGATACCTTTACGCGTACCAGCGACAGTGCCATTGATACC
>JABXIW010000384.1 GCA_013372875.1 Gammaproteobacteria bacterium
AACTCTGAATCATAATCATGTCTTAACGTAGAGCAGAAAGGCATAAGCTTCAGAATGGTGAAATTGGTTTTATTGATAGCAGTGGTATTACAAATTGGCATCGCAATCAGCAGTGAAGGGCTCACTCGCTCGTTAGCGGAATTGACGGCGTTTTTAATCGCTATCGCGTTGGTGTTTGCGCTCAAGAGTGACAAACCAGAGTCAACCTCCGACCAACGCGATAAGTCGACAACGATTATCTAAGTACTAGCCAGCTTAGTGATGTGGTGGAAATTAATACCCATAAAGTCACACCAAACAACAGCGGTTTAGGACCCGAAGATTTCAGTTTCGAAATCGAAATACTACATCCTATCAAGAATAAGCACACCACCAGAGCTTGCTTCGCAATGGTAAAAATACCGTGATACACCACCTCAAATTGTGGAAAGAAATCACTAAAGGCGATGGCCGCGCAATACCAGAAAATGAAGTAAGGAATCACTAACTTTTTCGAACCGTTCTCTTTGTTCCCACGTGAGAAAATCACGGCGCTAATCAAAGCAACAGGAATGATCCACAAGGCTCGCGCCAGTTTGAGCGTGGTTGCAGTTGTCAGTGCCTCTTCACCGTAGGCAGAGGCAGCGCCAACAACAGACGAAGTATCATGAATCGCAATTGCCGCCCATGTCCCAAAGGTGTGTTGGTCTAGGTTTAACGCATGACCAATGACGGGGAAGATGAACAACGCTAGAGAGTTGAGTACAAAAACGGTAGCGAGTGCCAAACCTATTTGTTCATCTTTGGCTCTGATTGCTGGTGCGACCGCAGCAATTGCGCTGCCACCACATATCGCAGTTCCGGATGAAATGAGATACGCAGTCGTCGTTTCGAGTTTGATTACTTTGGCGATGAGTGAGCCAATGACGAGTGTGCCGACAATCGTAGCGATAATTAGCCCGATACCATCTGACGTGACAGACAATGCCTGTTCAAAATTGATACCAAACCCTAAACCGATAATAGAATAAGAAAGCAGTTTTTTGGTGAAAGAGGCGATGGGTAACTCAGTAGGAACTAAGCCAAAGCTGGCAAGTAAGAAGCCAATAACAAGTGCAATAGGGGATGACACAAAAGGAGTTAAGCAAAAAAGCAGTGCCAGTCCAAAGGGGATGTACTTTCTGTTCAAGATTTATGATTCATTGTCGTTAGTGAAAGCGAGAGTATATCGCACTGTATCTGGTCAGTTTGTCTTAATGATTTGAACACACGTTCAGATAATCTAAACGTGTGTTCAAATAATTCTCAACGTTTTGTTTATCGCCAATCTCCGCGCAATGCGTGCACTTTTTCGAACATAGTTTGTGCGGTGGCTGAGCTAGGATCTACCGGTTTGCCAGCTTCAATTTCCAATTTGGACCAGAAGCGAGTCGGGAATCCTCTGCATGCTCGTCCTTTAGCGCGGCTGAAATAACTGCCCCACAATCCTTTCAATGCCATCGGAATCACAGGTACTGGGCTTCGACGCAGAATAATGTCGATGCCACGCATGAAGTCGTTCATTTCGCCATCGGAGGTCAATCGCCCTTCAGGGAAGATACAGACAATATGGCCTTCATTGAGAGCTTCTTCGACGTCGTTAAATGCTCGACGAATAGAACTTCGGTTGCTAGCAGAAATTGGTATCACGCCAGCACGGCGTAAAAAGCGTCTTAGCGGCGGCAGGTTGGCGTAATCTTCTTCCATCACAAAGCGAATCAAACGAGGGCATACGGCACTCAGTAACAGGGCATCCATGTAGCTCACATGATTGCACACAATCAATGCACCACCATGCTCAGGTAAGTTATGCAGATTTTTGTGTTTAACACGATAGATGGTGTGCGTGAGCATCCACATTGCAAAGCGAACCACAAAAATCGGGATTTGTAGAAAGATATATGCCGCGACTAAGAAGTTAAGCACTGCAAGAAGCGCAAACAGTTGTGGAATACTCATCTCTACTACGCTTAGGCACATAATGCCAAGGACCGCGCTGCCCACCATAAATAGCGAGTTAAAGATATTCAGACCTGCTATCACTTGCGCTCGTTCAGTCTCCTTCGCTCGATGCTGCATTAAGGCATACAGTGGGACGATAAATAATCCGCCCGATGCTCCTATCATGAGCAGATAGAAAAACAGTGGCCAGAAAGGCTCGAAACGAACAAATTCAATGAAGTTTGCGAACTCAGGTAGCTCAGTTGGTACTGATGTCGCCATTAAGTAACCGAAGATGGTGATGCCTAAGGCACCGATTGGCACGATGCCCACTTCGATTCGATGATTTGAGATCCAGTTGCAAGCCAGTGAGCCTAGAGCAATCCCTACTGAGAAGAGTGCAAGTAAGAAAGATACGGCGCTTTCTGTACCGTTCAGGTAGACCTTGGTGAAGTTTGGGAACTGAGTAAGATATGCAGCACCGAGAAACCAAAACCAACTGATGGCCATGATGCATTGAAATACGATGCGATCGGATTTCGCGATCGCCAGTGTGTGCTTAGTTTGCTGATAAGGTCGCCAACGGAATTTAAGTTCAGGGGCACTTGCCGCAGCAAATGGAATCGAGCGACTGGATAAGTAACCGAGCAGGGCAAATAGAACCACGCAGAAAGCGGCCAGATATTTCGCGTTGTCAGCAGAAGCAATAATGCCTGCACCGAGCGTGCCGATAAGAATGGCGATAAATGTCCCGGCTTCAACCAAGGCATTGCCCGGTACCAGTTCCTTAGCGTTTAATTCCTGAGGAAGAAGCGCGTACTTGACGGGGCCGAAGAACGCGGATTGCGTACCCATTAAGAAAAGCAGCAGAAGTAAGACACCATAGCTTTCTGTTATAAAGCCAACGGCGCCTAGCAGCATGATGGCGATTTCAAACAGTTTTACTTTGCGAATAAACCACGATTTCTCGTATTTATCCGCCAAAACTCCAGCAGAGGCAGAAAAAAGGAAGAATGGAAGAATGAATAAGCCAGCTGCTAAGTTTATGAATAAGTTACTAGAAATGGGTAATGCGCTAGAACCAGCGAAAGCGACAAACAGCAACAAAACGTTTTTAAAAATGTTGTCGTTGAAAGCGCCAAAAAACTGAGTAACAAAATAGGGCAGGAACTTTCTTTGCGTAAGCAAGGACGGCTGTCTGTCGGATGACATGGATAATCCTTTGTTTGTTACCAGTTCATGATGTAGTTAGAAAGCAAGTTACTGATTAACTCTTTACCATCTACGGGCTCACTTGAGAAAAACTTGTCATCAACGCTTAGAAGAGTAATGCCGTGTACGCCAGCCCATAGTACGCGACTCGCTTTAATGACTTCGGATTCCGTACGTTGAGGAGCGATTTGTGCGAGTAATGATTCGAGCATGCCTGTCATGCCATCAATACGTTTCGCATGCCATTCTGGAAGTTCGGCACCGTTCATGTTGTGTTCGAAAACCAATTGCCAACGGTAAGGATGTTTTTGCGCGAAATCGTGGTAGCAGTATGCAAGTTCAAAAAGTGCTTGATGAGCATCTTTACTGCTTTTTGTTGCATTTAGCGCTTCCTGCGATAACTCATCTAAAGTTTGAGCCACGGCATGAAGTAGCAACAAATTATAGTTACCAAAAATATTCACCAAGGTGCTTGGCACGTAACCAATCATGTTAGCGATCTTACGAAGGCTAAGTTCGTGGTAAGAGTTCTCATCTAAAAAATTTTTGACCGTCGTTAAGGTCAAGTTAATCAACTCTTCTCTGGTGTGATCGTTTCTGCGCGCCATACTCTCAAACTGCTTTATTGAACAACGTTCAATATGATAGACAGCTACTTAATGAGCGTCAACCGTGCAATCACGTCAGAAGGCGACATGTTTGGCAATATTCTGATACATGTCAGACTCTTTAGATTGTTTTCATAAGGTGACATACGGAGTATGATGAACCAACAATCATCTTTGGCGTGCTACTGCTTGTATGTACAAGGTTTGGAGCACAATCTGAGATGTACCCAAACGGCTTCTTTTACCTGAGGTTGCGTGGGTATAACAATCGTCAACTTTAAGGATAACGATGAAACGTTTATTTTCT
>JABXIW010000257.1 GCA_013372875.1 Gammaproteobacteria bacterium
CGTTCGTCTGCGTGGTTTTGAGGAAATCGCTCAAGAATCGAGTCACGATGCGGTGTTCTTCACGGTAACAGCGCCGTCTCGTTTTCACTCTGTTTCTAAGGGTGACATCAACCCTAAATGGCTTGAGGCTGGCAAGCCTGATGCGAAAGCAGCTCACGCTTACCTAATGGGCGTTTGGGCGAATCTTCGTAAGTCGATTGATAAGAGCAAAATCAAGGTTTACGGGATGCGTATTGTTGAGCCTCACCAAGACGGTACGCCACATCACCACTTGTTGCTTTTCATGGAAAAATCCGCACGCAAATTTGTGACGTCTGAGTTTCGTCGTCTTGCTATGGCTGACTCGCCAGACGAAAAAGGCGCAAAGAAAGCTCGTTTCAAAGCGGAGGTTATCGACTGGTCTCAAGGTTCAGCCGTTGGCTATGTCGCTAAATACCTGAGCAAAAACATCGACGGTCAACACATTGATTCTGACAAAGGTTCGTCTTTGTCTGGCTCGGATGCGGCGGAACGCGTCGTAACTTGGGCGCGTGTGAATCAAATTCGTCAATTTCAATTTATTGGTGGTCCATCTGTCACGGTATGGCGTGAGCTTCGTCGTCTTCGTGATGAATTCAAAGAGGACGATGCTTTGTTTACAGATTTATCTCAAGACGAACACTTTCTATTAGAAAAGGTTCGCCGCTCTGCTGATGAGGGCGACTGGAAAGCGTTTTGTTACGCAATGGGCGGTGTGTTCGTTAAGCGCAAAGACCAACCAGTAAAAGCGGAATATTCCGTTTCAACCTCTATCGAAAAACTGATTGCTTCGGGCGGTGAATACTCATCGACTCGTTACGGCGATATGGCTCAAGCACGCTTGAATGGCTTGATGTTCCATAAGATTTTTATCGCAACTCGCTTCCGTACTTGGAAGACCGAGAACAAGCAACAATTCATCCGCGCTCAACAAGGCATCATGTCTAACGTGGTCGATTACTTCGATGCGCTAGAACGTGAAAAAGAATACGAGCGTATGTATGACGACCTTTACGAGCAATACGAAAAACACCTAGCGCTCTATGACGAAATGGAAGCGCTGTTGCTCACCGACCCTCAGGAAATTAATGCGTCGTGTTGGGTGGGCGCAGCCCCGCCCGACATGATGCATTAATTTCCCTTGGACTTGTGTCAATAACTGTCATTTCAATTTTCAACTAACCAACAACGTAAAAATAAGGGCAAAACACTATGAGAATGGAAGGTTTAATTCTAGATGTTTCGGACATCGTTCAAGAAACCAAAACAGACCGTAACGGCGAACAAAAGCAAAACGGCAAGCTGCGTCTCATCACGACCAACCCAACAGACACCATTGAAGTGCGTGTCTCTCCTGAACTATGGGAAAACGGCAAAGCAGGTGAACTGCTCAAGCGTTGTGTAGGTAATCGCATGATGTTTGATGTGGAACACAAGAAATTCAGCTTTGGTAACGATGAGGGTAAACACGTCTCTATCGACGGTTTCCACCTCTACGCCCTACCTCAACTTAACGAAAAGTAAGGGCTAAATCATGACCGAGACGCAATTTGCAGAGCTAATGGCTCGACTCGATAACTTTCAGTTGATGGTGTTCTTAGGCATTTGCTTCTTGTTAGTTGCGCTCGGTTGGATGGTCGGAGGACAAAGATAAATGCTGTCAACAGAGTTCATGCTCGGCTGTTTTGGAACAGCATTTATCCTTGGCTTCTCGATTGGTTTCCACATTCTGGGATTCAAGAAAGCGGCTGAGGTTTCAACTTCTTCATAAACCATAACATAGGAAATAAGACTATGGAAAAGCAAAACAAAGTACGCACAGCAATGGCTAAGGCTGGCGCAGTAGTAACAGCAAAACGTGCGGCATTTGGTGGTGCACTTCTTATGGCGGCATCTGGTGCACATGCAGCATTGCCGGAACAGGCAGCGCAAGCCTTTACTAGTTTAGGGACTTTCGTTACCGACATGCTCACCTCAACTTGGGGCATCGCTGTTCCACTAACGGTTGGTTTCATCGGCATCAAGCTATTCAAGAAAGGTGCAAACAAAGCAACGTAATTCTAACGACTGCTTTATACACCCATTGGTCAACGCCTCCGAATGGGGGCGTTATTTTTCACGAGGAAGATTCACAAATGAACATTAAACAAAGCATAGCGTCACTGATTATTTTACTGGGTGTTTTGTTTAGTGCTTTTAGTGTAAGTGCCGCTCAACCAACGTATCAGGTTTCAGACGTTTCAGCTTATCCCGATTGTAAGTTGCTGTTGGGTATGAGAGTTAACCCTGCCTCTTATGTCTCTTGTTATGAAAACAAGTTTGTTAACTACAAGGATTTTTCTACTAAGTCCTGCTATTTGAGGCATGGTAAATACGTTGTAGATATCATGTGTCACACAACCAGTGCTTCTTGGCCTCTTTATCGTGCAGCTGGATTCTTTCAAAATTCAGCTCAATGTCCTCCCGACCATGAAAAAGTAGAAGACGGGTACGTCGTGTCGTGTGAACCCATCGTTCCTGCATGTGAGTTTGGCGAAAACCCTGACGGTACATGTATGGATGCCTGTCAGTTCAAACAGTCCATTAATGACACTCAATCACTTCATTGGTCGGCTTACGTTTACGGTGAACAAGTAACAGGGGCGTGTTTTGGCGATTTTGGTGCAACACGTTGTGAGGTCGAGCGTATCCCTAATGACAGTACGCTTTGTACTGATGTCGATTCGGGCGAATTTACCCAAAACACGCGATGTCACGGTAAGTTTCAATTCACAGGTAAGCAGTGTGATGGTGGTACGCTGTTTTGGGGTAAAGATGGCCCTGACACCCCTATTATTCCCGATGATCCAATTCACGACCCTGACGACCCAACGGGCGACATCGAAGACCCTAGCGTACTTCCTGACGACTCGACCAATACGGTTAATCCACCGAATACGGGGGATGTGCCAGATGTCGAAGACCCTGACACAGATGAATCGACCGATAAGGGCGTAGTCAACGCGATTAAAGGGCTCAACTCAGATGTGAACAAGGCGCTTCACGCGCTAAACGCCGACCTCAATCAATCGAGCGCTGATATTCAAAACCAAATCATTGCGCTTAATGCGTCGATGGTGACTAACACCCAAGCGATTCAAAAACAGCAAATCAACGACAACAAGATTTACGAAAACACTAAGGCGTTGATTCAGCAAGCTAACGGTGACATCACAACGGCGATCAATCGAAACACCAACTCTGTTGGTGAGGTAGTTAAGGGGCTCGATGATTTGCAAACCACTAACGCTGATGGATTTGCAGAGCTATCGGACAAACTCGACGACCTCAAGCCTTGTGAGCCTACCGAGGAAAACAACTATTGTGAAAACCCTCATGGTTTAGGTTCGGATTATGTCGGTGATGTGCTGACTCAAGCGGATAAAGCCGTGTCCGGTGCGATGAATTCCTATGAAAAGACCGTGACCGATGCGGCTAACAATTTGATTGAGAAGAATCTGACGGCGGAGTCTGAGGGGCATATTAATGCCATATCGGATTCGTTTTTGAGTGTGTTACCTAAGCCTACGCCCTGCATGAATCTATCCTTGCCTACGCTTGGCGGTGGTCGCGCTTCTATTTCTTGTGAGTTTTCGCAGAAACTCAAAATGATCATCTCAATTCTGATTTACATCTACACGATTAAGACGCTTGTTGAAATCCTGCTGACTGAGGTCACGCCTGTACCAAGTAACAAGCCAGGTTCGGGGAGATATTACTAATGATTCAGCTATTACCAATTGTCAGTACCATTGGGACGGCGCTGCGCCTCCCTGCTCTGGTTGCCTTTATCTCACAGATAGCGACCACGTTATTTGGTTGGTTCTTCATTGCGAAAGCACGAAACGTCACGATTAACTTGGTCATTTTAACGCTGCTAATCGGTTTGACCGTCACCCTCACCTTGGCAATTTACACCCTTGCAACGGGTCTGTCTTATGTTGCGCCTCCAATGTGGTCACAAGCAGCGGGTATGTTCATCCCTAATAACGCCGTGCCTTGTGTGAGTGCGATTTACTCTGCGCGTCTGCTGCGCTGGGTGTGGGAATGGAAGTTCTACGCGATTGTGAGGGCGGCGTAATGGCATCGGTCTACTTTGTCACGGGTAAGCTCGGCTCAGGTAAAACACTAACGGCAGTCGGTAAGATTCGTGAGGCGTTTATGCGTGGTGTGCCTGTGGCGACAAACCTCGATATCAACTTGAAAGAAATGCTTGGACGCAACAAACGCAACACTCGCCTTTACCGTCTGCCGGACAAGCCTCAGGTAGAAGATTTGATGGTGATTGGCTCGGCAAACAAAAGCTATGACACCAAAAAAGACGGCTTGATCGTGCTCGATGAGTGCGGAACGTGGTTTAACTCGCGCACATGGAACGACAAGAATCGACAAAAGTTAATTGATCACCTTTTGCATATTCGAAAGCTTGGATGGGATGTCATTTTCATCGTTCAAGACATTTCGATTGTTGATAAGCAAGCGCGTCTCGCACTGGCTGAACACACCGTGTTTTGTCGTCGTTTAGACCGTCTTCAAGTCCCTATCGTCTCCACTGCGGTATCTGTTCTGACGCTCGGTCAACTCAAGTTGAAAATGCCTAAGTTGCACGTGGGAATCGTGAAGTATGGTGACAACGCGAACTCGCTCACCGTCGAGAAATGGATGCTCTGGGGCACGGACTTGTACAGCTCTTACGACACTAAGCAGATGTTTAGAAACAACTATGAGGACGGCGTTTATTCAGTATTGCCGCCCTACTATACCCACGGACGTTACACTGTCCCGTATACGTTGAGAAATATCATGCGCATTACGAAAATCTATCTCCGTAAATACTCCCGATTCAGTGTATTTGCGGCAGGTGTCGCCGTCTCGTTTGCGGTGTTCACCTTAGTTGGCACGCCGAACATGTCGACGGAACCCGAAACGGCTCAAGCCTCGGTGCCTCGTAAGTCATTGAGTGACTTGCTCGACGGCTATCGAATCGAATCGTCAATGAATCCCCCAAACGTTGCCCCGTCTTTTGTGTTGGTTAAGGACGATGTGCGTCTTTCGTCGTCGCAACTATACGCAAAAGGCTTTACGGCTCAATCTAACGGCTCTTGCTCAATTACGGTTAGCGGTAATGGTCAATCATTCAAAGTCATGTGCTAGGGAATAAGGTGCGCTTTATGTCATGGATAATCGCAAAACTCACAGCTTTTCTTTCAAAAAAACAAAAAGAATCTTATTGCGCCGGAGGCTCGCTGCTTGCGCGCTCATTACTCATCATGCGCTGTGGTAAAGTTGAGAAACAAACAACGGCTTGTTCCAACTTTTCCACATCCAGCATTACCGCCTTTCTGCTCGCGTGCACCCTGATTGGCTCTCCTGCTTTTGCCGCCACCTCTGCGCCCTTTGAAGCAAAAAATACACCGATTGGAGACTTCGCATCGTGGTTCTCGGTTCACACTGGAAACACAGTTGTGCTCGGTCATGGTGTCACTGGTGAGGTCAGCTTTACCGCGCCGGATTTGAAAGATGAGGATTATCCTGCCTTTTTCCTTTCCGTGCTTCGTGCGCACGGTTACGAGCTTACGCATGACCACGGCGTTTTTACCATCATTGCCGACGCAAACAAGGTGGAGACGTTCGAACCCTCTCAAGTAAAGCTGTACTTTTTTGAGAATGTTCGAAATACCAAGGTCGTTGACTTAATTTCCTCGATGCTTGCTGCAACGCAAAACCAGACACTGAATAATAAAGCGATTAAGAATTACAAGGTTGAGGTGCTACCGACCACAAACAGCATTATCGTGACAGGCTCTGAGAATCAATTGAAGCACATTGATGTGCTCATCAAAGGGATTGATAGACCACAAAAGCAAGTCTTTATCGAGGCGGTGATTACCGAAACTGAGCTCGGTGATTCTCAGGAAGTCGGCGTAAATATGGACTTAGCTCTGAGTGAGGCTGGCTTTGTTTCTCAGCCTACTGCAATTAAGAAAGCCGTTGATAACCTACTGTTCTATGAGGGCGGTGATTTCAATGCGCTTATTAAAGCCGTGTCTAAGAATCAGAATACTAAGCTCTTATCACGGCCAAACATGTTCATTATGGACAGAGAGCGCGGTTACATCACGGTTGGTCAGAACGTGCCGTTCCTAACTTCGTCTGAGGTAACAGACGGCGGTAATCGAGTCCAGCAAATAGAACGTAAAGATGTGGGCGTGTCACTTGAGGTTGTACCGCATGTAATTGGTGATCATGTTGTGTTGCAGATTATGCAAAAGTCCGACTCGGTAACGGATTCCTCTATCGCATCCGATATCATTACCAATACGCGAACACTGCAAACAGTGGTCAAGGTCAAAGACCGTCAAACGATCTCTTTAGGTGGGTTGATTTCCCAAGAGCAGCGCGACTCGGTAAGCGGTGTACCTGTCTTGATGGATGTGCCGTTACTTGGTGCTCTATTCCGGTCAGAAAAGACCAATACGGTAGATAAAGAACTTAAAGTAACGATAAGAACCACGATACTTTAGTTAAAAGTAAGCCGAACAAATACTGTTCGGCTTTGTTTTAGCTGTATTGCAATACACTTTTAAATTCTCGGCATTTTATCAAAGTATCTCGTTCTATTACTGTAGCTACGTGGTTTTTGTCGTAGCTACTTTTAGCCTCGAAACGAAGAAGTGGATGGTGCCCTTTGAGTGCGTTGTTTACGTATATATCTCGCTCTTGTCTTTTCTTTTGCCTATGAGATGAGTCATCTAACTCTATGACAGCCAATACTTTGGTATCTCTGTCTGTGATTACGTAATCCATCCTCTTAGCCCAAGTTCGAGAGTTATCTTTAAAATTGGTCGGTTGTACTAACGCCATCAATGAAACCTGACTATGAATTACGTATTCATCAGGCAATAGTTCTTGCAGTACTTTGTAAAACTTGCGCTCAGTCTTAGTCGCTAAGTAGGTATTTTCCCTGTGAGGAACAGAGCTGGGTTTATTGCTTTCGATAACTTTGGTTTGCGGTATGGGCACTTCAACTAGCTTTGGATGCCTATCTATCACTTTCGTATCAAAAGCATGAACATTGTTAGACCTTTTGGCTGCTGCGCCTTGATCCCATTCGTTAAGCCTACGCTTGTGTTTCTTACCTTTCTTTGTAAACAAAAACACAAGACAAACTAAAGATAAAAGTATAATTAACTCAGCCACTTCCGACGCCTCTTAGACAATAAGAGCAAATAGTAGCATATCAATCATTTGAGTTATCAGCTTTTTCTTCAGCCCCCCTAATCTGTATTACGGGGGTAAA
>JABXIW010000389.1 GCA_013372875.1 Gammaproteobacteria bacterium
AAATACTACTCAGATCGCCCTGGAGGCCATTCGTTTGAATGTGAGCTGGTTGGTTTCCAAACGGCTTACTCTGCGCTAGTTGCGGGTGATTACGAGAAGTGTGTAACTAACTTCTACCAATCTCATGCGGGGTGGCCAGAAGTTCGTGTGGTTGAAAAACTAGACCCTGTTGATCCGGTCGATCCACCTGTAGGTGGCGTGGCGGCTTGGGATGCAGGCAAGGTGTACAACACTGGTGATCAAGTCTCTTACCAAGGTGCGGTTTATGAAGCGAAATGGTGGTCACAAGGTAATGAACCCAGGCAAGGCGACCCGTGGAAGCTGGTCTCAGGCACTCCGACAGAGCCGCCTACAACGGAACCTGAACCACCAGTGACTGAGCCAGAGCCGCCCGTCACAGAACCAGAGCCTCCGGTCACTGAGCCAGTGCCACCAGTAACAGGTAACTTCATTCAGTGGGAGCCAGGCGTAACTCAAGTGGCTAACGGTGATAAAGTTACGTACCAAAACAAATGCTTTGTCGCAAAAAACGGCCCTGGAGTGTGGGAAAGCCCAACGCAGAGCAACTGGTTCTGGGATGAGATTTCCTGCCAATAAATAATTTAACTCTTTATAAAGGCTCTGCTTTTTAGCAGGGTCTTTTTTTATTTGTGCTGTTGCTTATTTATGGAATCTAAGTTTTCAATAACAGTTTTTCTCTTTTGTTCTGTGGCCAATTAAAATTAGCTATAATTTTTTATCAACATTTTTGAAAAAAGGTATTTGTACATGTCGACAAAACTGGCTAACCCAGCACCGCTAGGTCTAATGGGTTTCGGTATGACCACTATTCTGCTCAATATTCATAACGCAGGATTTTTCCCAATTGACTCTATGATTCTAGCGATGGGCATCTTTTACGGTGGCCTTAGCCAAGTAATCGTTGGCATCATGTGCTTTAAACGCGGCGACACGTTCGGCACAACTGCGTTTACTTCTTACGGTCTATTTTGGCTAACACTAGTAGGCTTGATCGTAATGCCTCATATGGGTCTTCCTGCAAGCCCAGCAAGCTTTATGGGTTGGTACCTAGCGCTTTGGGGCATCTTCACTGGTTTCATGTTCATTGGTTCTCTATGCTACCCAACAGCGAAGCAAGTGGTATTTGGTTCTCTAACTATCCTGTTCTTCTTGCTTGCTGCTCGTGATTTCACTGGTAGCGAAGTGATCGGTGCTATCGCTGGCTTCGAAGGTATCTTCTGTGGCGCAAGTGCAATTTACTTCGCAATGGCGCAAGTACTAAACAACGAATTTGGTCGTGAAGTTCTACCTGTAGGTAAAGCAAAAATCGCTCGTAAAGTAGAAGCTGTCGCTGCTTAAGCGTTAAATCGAACTCATTGAAAAAGCGGGCCAATAGGTCCGCTTTTTTATTTCATTGAATTTTATGAATCTTTTGGGCTTTCAAGTAGGAATATTCCGAATAAAACATTGTTGTGACCAAGAGCGAATTTTTTCTTCGAAAATGCTCCATTATTAAACTCCCCTATATAAATAGTTTACAACTGATGAAAAATTACCTCTTGAATGTTTTTACGCTCGCTGTCGCGGTGATTTCATTTCCGCTTTTAGCGCAAAATAGTGACCCATTGCCTTCGTGGAACGACGGTCAAACCAAACAAGCAATTATCCAATTTGTCAGTGATGTTACTGACGCTAACTCTCCCAATTTTGTTGCTCCTCAAGATCGTATTGCCACTTTTGATAACGACGGAACGTTATGGTCAGAAAAGCCGATGTACTTCCAAATCTTGTTTGTGCTCGACCAAATTAAAGAGCAAGCGGCTAGCCCCCCTGATTGGAAGACGACTAAACCATACTCACTGGTGTTAAGCGGGCAGATAGATAAGCTGAGCTTAGAAGATGTTCTAACCATGGTGCAAAAAACGCATTCAGGAATGAGCAGCGATGAGTTCACGTCTATTGTGCAGGCTTGGATAAGTACGGCTAAGCACCCCGTAACGGGTCGCCCATACACCGATATGGTGTATCAACCAATGTTAGAACTGTTGGATTATCTTGATAGCAATGGCTTTAAAAACTTCATTGTGTCTGGTGGTGGTAATGCCTTTATGCGAGCTTGGGCGACGGATGTCTACAACATCCCATCCGAGCGTATCATTGGTACTCGTCTATCTACAGAGTTCGTTAATGTTGATGGTAGTTACCAAGTTAAGCGCGTACCGGGCATTGAAGTGAATAACGACAAAGCGGAAAAACCACAGCAAATTTATCAGCACATTGGTAAGCGCCCAATAGCTTCGTTTGGCAACTCAGATGGTGACCTACAAATGCTGCAATGGACGACGTCAGGTCCTGGTCCTCGTTTAGCAATGTACGTTCATCACACGGATGACCAACGTGAGTGGAAATATGACCGCACCTCTAGCATTGGTAAGCTAGATAAAGGATTGGATGAAGCGAAAGCGAAAGGTTGGTTAATCGCTGATATGAAAAACGATTGGAAGCAAGTGTATCCGACCAAGTAAGATTTCAAATCTGACTGATATAAAAAGGGGTTAACCACTGGTTAACCCCTTTGTTGTGTCCGAAGAACGGACCACTGCTTTTTCTTATTTTTCAGGAAAGAAACTTAGGTCGAAGGCTGTTCTACTGTTTCTGTTGCGGTAGTTTCAGTCGTTGGTGCTTGACCCGTTTTACGTTTGTATTTCTCTTCCCAGTAATCTGCACCTTTGATACCTAGCGCAACTGGGTTGAACGTAAACTCTGTGACACCTTGCTTCTGTTGTTCTTCGTAGTCGGTCAGCGCTTTCAGAGCAGGCTTCGACATAAAGAAGATGATCAAGATACCCACGATGTTCAGCCAAGCCATCAAACCTACGCCAACATCACCCATCGCCCATGCTAGGTTTGCGGTTTTTACTGTACCGTAAAACACGGCTGAGATAAGTACCAGTTTTAAGATAAACATCAGACCGTTGACTTTAAAGGTACGGCGAATGTAGGCAAT
Source organism: Gammaproteobacteria bacterium (assembly GCA_013372875.1). The sequence continues at coordinate 3,008 of JABXIW010000389.1, forward strand.
GTTTGTTTCTGCGATGTAGTAATAAGCCAAGATAGTGGTGAATGCGAAGAAGAACAGTGCAACAGCGATGAACGGTTTACCAACTCCAGGTAGAGCACTTTCAATCGCCATTTGCGTGAATACTGGACCATTCGCACCAATGTCAGCGGGTAGGTTTTGCACAAGGAATGCACCTTCAACCGCACCG
>JABXIW010000110.1 GCA_013372875.1 Gammaproteobacteria bacterium
ATTTGATAATTGGGTAATATCTGAATTGATTATTCAGTTTTTCCAAATAATAAGGGCGCGAAGATGGATAAGTTTTCGGATATGACGTTGTTTGTCAGCATCGTTAAACATCAAGGTCTGGCAGCGGCGGGAAGGGAGTTAGGTTTATCTCCGGCGACGGTAACGGCAAGACTGCAAGCGATAGAAGAACGCTATGGCGTAAAGCTGCTCAACCGAAGCACACGCCACGTATCACTCACGGATGCAGGGGCAATGTACCATCAAGCTTGTCTGAACATCATTGATAGCGTGAAAGAGACGGAAAACTTACTGCAAACGGGTATTTCGCAAGTGCGCGGAACGTTGAAAATTTCAGCTCCACGAGATATTGGCAAACAAATTATTTCGCCGATGGTGTCGGCTTTTTCTGAGCAATATCCGGATGTGACGCCTTATCTTTATCTTAATGACAATTTATCGAACTTGGCTGAATCGGGGCTCGATTTGGTGATTCGTTACGGTGAGTTAGCGGACAGTAATCTCATCTCGCGCAAGCTGGCATCGAGTCAACGTGTGCTGTGTGCGTCACCTGATTATTTGTCGAAGCAAGGTGTCCCAAACTGCCCACAAGATCTCGCGGATCATCGCTGCTTAGCCATGGTGCGCAGCAATGAAGAATTAAAAACGTGGCACTTTAAAGATGAAGAGTCTCACCAAACGATCACGGTCACGCCAAAGCGCTTTTCTGATGATGGTGAAGTGATTCGACAATGGGCGTTGGACGGTGCGGGGATTGCGTTGAAATCGATTTTAGATATTCAGCAAGACCTCAAACAACAACGTTTAGTAACGGTTTTGGATGGGTATATGAAAAACTTCAGCGCCTTTTCGCAAGGCGCTGAAGCGGATCTGCATGTCATTTATCAAAGCCGCCAATATCAACCGAAAAGAGTTCGCCTGTTTTTGGACTTTCTAGTTGAGCAATTTAGCGCGCTGAGTGATACCAGCAACCAGATCTAGATGCGATTCCGAGGTTTCTCGGCGGTGGCGATAAATCCCGACGGTGCCAGGGTTTGGTTCGTTTTCCATGGTTAAGCATCGTAAGCCAAAGGATTCCAAATACGGTTTCAGGTGGCCGGTATAAGACATCACAGCGACGCTTTCTTTCAGTACATCAATACTGGCGATCAGAGAATCCACTTCGTAAGTCGGTCTGTCATCCAGTTGCTGCCTTTCGCGTTCATTTTGTTTCGGGATTGGGTTGTCGATGACGTGAGCGAATTTCTTCGCGTCATAAGTGACCGAAAGAGCAGGGTATTCGTGCAGCATCTCTTCGGTGACGGTTTTACCTAGCAGTGGATGGTTTGGGGAAACAAAATAGGCATCAACCGTTTGAAATAGCGGAATAAACGTAACATCGCATTTAGACGACAAGCCGACAATCTCGTGGCCGATGAAGAATTCAATCTGTTCGTTGATTAATGAATCCATCAAGCCTAAGTGGTTGCCAAATTCGACGTGCGTAGATGCCGATGGCTGCTTGGTCAGATGGTCATTGAGTGCTTGTTTGACGAACAGCGGCCACCACGCATCGCCAGTGCCCATTTTAATTTTTCCGACTTGGTACTGTTTCCGTTCATCAATGCTTTGCATCATTTGGTTGTATTCATGCTGCATCGCGTTGCTATGGCGATAGAGGATGCGTCCGTATTCGGTCAACACCATGCCATTAGGATGACGTTCAAACAGCGTCACGCCGAGATTCTCTTCCAGCTTCTTTAAATTGCTTGTTACCGTTGGCTGGCTTAACCCTGCCATTCTTGCCGCAGCACTGATGCTTTGGCAGCGTGCAACCAGTAAAAATTGCTGCAGAGATTTGTCCATTTTCTTTCCCCTCTAAGAACGAGGGGTATTTTGCACAATTTCATTTATAAATCACAAATCTGTAATCTCATTTGATTGAAATTATGCGCATTTCATAGATCTACATCACTGTTGGGGTTTGACGTATAGATGTTATCTATAGCTCGCTCCTGACTTCCTATTTTCCCCTCAAAAGGGGGTTCTTTAGACTGTCGCCAAAACAACAATCTAAGGGATGAACATGAAACCGAGTTTTATTGCGCTTGCTGTCGCGTCTTGTATTGGTCTTGCTGGATGTGGATCAGATTCTTCTGATGCGCCTGTGCCGGTCGACAAACCAATTATTTCAGCCGACTTATATTTACGTGGTTTAAATGGGGATTGGGGCACGGCAGAGCATGCCAAGCTAAACTATTTGGGTAATAACGAGTACGAAACCGTACTGCGCGTCGCTCGAGGTAGCAATCAGTTCAAGATTGCTGATCCGGGTTGGCAGATCCAATACACCTATTTTGAGGAGCCCGCGGCGTTCGATAAAGCTCAGGAGTACCTGCCAAAACCGGACACGAATGAAGCGTGTATGAACGATGATTGCAACTCTGAGATCACGTTTGAAGACAAAGGGTATTACAAGTTTTCTGTGAGCTTTGCCGATGAAAGTCGCGCGACAATGACTGTGACGAAAGCAACGCAAGAAGAAGCGGAAAAATACTACTCTGATGCGATTCTCGACCCTGCAATGGTGCATGAAGGGCATCAGGATAAAGAAGTGAAACTGTTCGCCAATTACGATGACTCGAGTGATACCGTGATTTTTTCGGTGAAAGATCCTAAAGCTGAGCTACGTGAATTTGGTATTTCAACGACGACAGAATTGCGTGATGCGCTCGACCAAGGCTTAGTGATTAATGAGCAAACAGGGCCGCGAGTGGTGTCGGGTGATGTCGCGTTTGACGCGTTGTTTGCGTTGACGATGAAAGAGCTAGACCAGCTTGCCGTTTCTGAAATCAAAGACGGCAATTACAACTACAACAACCCAATCAAAGCGGAAGTTTTTGAGACGGGCGCGAAGTGGCATTACGTATGGACGCGTGATTTGGCGTACGCAGCAGACCTTTCGCTTGCATTGATGAATCCAACTCGCGTGCAAAATGGTTTGAATTTCAAATTGTCCGCTTTCCGCGATACGACCGATCAGCAATACGATGGCGAGCAGATTGTGCAAGACACGGGCACTGGCGGTAGCTGGCCAATCAGTACCGACCGCACGACTTGGGCGCTTGGTGCAGAACGCTTACTTTCGGCATTGGATGGGGAAGAGTACAACCAATTTGCCGAGCGCGCTTACAAAGCGATCAGTAATACACTTGAAGCCGATCGCCTGGCGGCTTTTGATGCGAAATCTGGTTTATACACTGGTGAGCAATCATTCCTTGATTGGCGTGAGCAAACTTACTCAACGTGGACGCCAAACGATGTCAATGCGATTGGTAGCAGCAAAGCGTTATCGACAAACGTGGTTCACTACCGCGCGATTCAGCTCGCGGCTAAGTTGGCAGAGAAGTACGATTCAACCAACGCGGTCAAATACACCGAGTGGGCTGCACAGCTAAAAACCGCTATCAACGATCAGTTTTGGAATGCTGCACGCGGTATGTACGTGAGTTATTTGTTTGATAATGGCAAAGACATCGCGGTCGACAAATATGACATGTTGGGCGAAGCACTTGCGATCATCAGTGGTGTGGCAAGTGATGCGCAGGCGAAACAAATCATGGCCAATTACCCACACAGTGAGTTTGGCGTGCCGGTTTACTTCCCTCAACAATCGGACGTGCCTGTGTACCATAACCGCGCAATTTGGCCATTTGTTACCGCGTACAGCTTGCGCGCCGCGCATCAAACACAAAACGTGGCAGCAGTGAACAATGCCATTCAATCGTTGGTTCGTGGTACGGCAACCAATTTATCCAACATGGAAAACTTAGAGTGGCTTTCTGGTAAGTCATTCATCATCCATAGTGATCATGGCGAAGATCCGAGCTTGGATGGCCCAGTGATTAACTCTCAGCGTCAGCTTTGGTCTGTGGGTGGCTACTTGAACATGGTGGTAGAGACCCTATTCGGCATCCATACCGAAACAGGTAAGTTGGAAGTGAAGCCATTTATCACAAGTTGGGTGCGCAATAATTTGTTGGCTCAGTCTGAACAAATCACGTTGGAAAACTTTGCCTTCAAAGGAAAGAACTACTCGGTAACGATTGACTTGCCTGAAGTAAGCAAAGATGAAACAGGTTACTACCCAGTTGAAAATGTCACGATGGACGAAGAGGGGCATTTCCACGTGACACTGGGCGCGCTTGTGAATGTAGATAGCAGCATTACTTTAGTTTCTGGGGTGAAACCGTATGTGAGTGAAGACAGTCGCGTTTATTCTCCGCAAGAGCCAACATTGGTGGTAAAAAGCGTTGATAATTCGGTTTCGATTGACGTGACGAGCAAGTACAACGTGAACTTGTATCGCAATGGCGAGCTGATTCAAAAGAACGTGATTGCTCAATCTTATTCCGATACGCCAACAGGTTTTGCTTGTTATTTGGCTGAAAGCATTAACGATAAAGGCTTCCGTTCTAACCCAAGCCAACCGGTTTGTGTCGGTGAAGAGATCCGCATCAAACTTGATGGCGAATATCAGCCACTCAAAGACAATGTATCGGTAGTTACGGTGAGCAAAGACAGCGGCATCGTAAAAGGTGCAGAGTCGTTTACAGCGCCTGTAACGGGCACTTACCAGTTCGATGCTTGGTACAACAATAACCTAGGACAACTTAATACCGGCATCACGAACACCGTGAAATTGTTAGAGGTATTGGATGATGCAGGTAAAGTGGTTGGCCAAGGTTACTTGCAGATGGGCCATATTGGTGAAAACCAAGGTATGCGTTACTCAACGCCAATTGAAGTAGCGTTGGAGCAGGGGAAAACCTATCAGATCGTGCTGAAGGACCACTTCAATATGAGTTACCTCACATCGAATGAAACCTACATCTACGCTGGTGGTATTGAGGGTGAAAAGAACGAAGCGCAAATCGCAGATATTCGAATCACACCTTTAATGTAGGCTGTTTTAACAAAGCTGTGTTCTAAAAACGGTGTTCTAAGAAAGACAAAGCCGCTGAGATTATCAGCGGCTTTGTTGTATTTGCTATCGGGGCTGTTTGCAGATTAGTTTGCGGCCTGCGGACGAGGCTTACGACGCTGACCTGATGGTTTGTTTCCTGCAGGCTTAGCATTGTTTGGCTTGCGGTTACCAGACGGTTTACCAGCGTTGCCACTCTTATTACCGTTTGGTTTATTTCCATTCGGTTTATTGCCATTTGGCTTGTTGCCGTTAGGTTTGCGGTCATCTGGTTTGCTGTTTGCACGACCTTGGCCTTCACGGTTGCCTTTATGCTTGCCCGCACCGCCTTGGTTGGTGCTGTTTTTGTTGCCGTTGTTACCACCGTTGAAGCGACGCTTAGGTTTGTTTGCACCATTGCCTGCTCTCTTTTCGGTTGCTGGAGCGTTTTCACCCGAAGCATTTGGCGCTTTTGGTTTTTTTGGCTTCTTAGGTTTTTTCGGTTTGATTGGGCGCGTATCCAGTTTAGATTCTGGCACCACATTGGTTGGCGCAAAACCTTCCAGCTCTTTACGTGGTAGTACTTCTTGAATCAAACGTTCAATCGCAAACAACTCAGATGCTTCTAGCGCACACACGAGTGAAATCGCTTTACCTACTTCGCCCGCGCGGCCAGTACGACCAATACGGTGAAC
>JABXIW010000066.1 GCA_013372875.1 Gammaproteobacteria bacterium
AAATTCTCGCTCACGAACTGAATCTGGTTCTCGATGAAGATGGCCCGCTCAAATCGGATGCACCATTGCGTCGCCAGTTATTAGAAAGGTTGGGCGTGACAGTTCACAGCATCAACAGCGAGAAAGCGGTTGAGTTTAACCATGCGATGTCGATTGATTTGATGTCGGAGGAAATGACTCAAGAGCTAGGCTCACCAACCGAAGTACGCCTGCTGCTGGGTAGTGAAAGCTACATTTTGTGGATGTACATCGAGAAGTTGCCCAATTCCATTATTCGCATCCCGCTGTCTGAGCTGCAAGAAGAGGACTTTGCGCCGCTATTTCGTAACAGCCTGATCATGGCGCTATTAATTATCGCAGGTGGTTGGTTGTTTATTCGCTTGCAAAACCGGCCATTATTGGCGTTGCAACGAGCGGCAGAAGGCGTTGGCAGAGGGGAAATTCCCCCACCGCTACCAGAAAAAGGCGCATCGGAAATTCGTTCGGTAACTCGTGCGTTTAACCAGATGTCGAAAGGGATTCAAGAGCTCGAAGAAGACCGCGCTCTGTTAATGGCAGGCATCAGTCATGATTTACGTACGCCGCTGACGCGAATTCGTCTCGCTACTGAAATGATGTCGCCAGAAGACAGCTATTTGGCGGAAGGGATCATCAGTGACACTGAAGAGTGCAATGAGATCATCAGTCAATTTATGGATTATCTAAAGCCTGTAAACAAAGAATCGTTTGAGTCGGTTGATGTCAGTACCATCGCTAGTGACGTGGCGAGCTCTGAAGGGGGATATGAAGTCGAGATTGAAACGGACTTGAACATGCACCTTCCTCCTGCGAAAGGTAGCCCGATTGCTATTAAGCGAGCGGTGAGTAACTTAGTTGTCAACGCACTGCGTTACGGCAACGGTTGGGTGAAAATCAGCACAGGCGTGACGGCAGACAAACAGTTGGTTTGGATATGCGTAGAAGATAACGGTCCGGGGATTGAGCAGTCGCAAATCGCGAAGTTGTTCGAACCGTTTACCCGTGGTGATACGGCGCGTGGCAGCGAAGGTACTGGTCTGGGTTTAGCGATTGTAAAACGTATTGTTATCCAACATTCAGGTTCGGTGGTGATGCGTAATCGCAGTGAAGGCGGCTTGATCGCCCAAATCAGTTTCCCGACCAAATAATCCTCTAAAACCAAAAAGCCCAACCAAAAATGTGGTTGGGCTTTTTAATGTCTAAGTACAAGTATTAAGACTCTTTCACTTCTTGAGCGACAAGTTCATCTTCTTCTGTCAGTTTTTCTGGAAGCAGCAAGTTCAGCAGTATCGCGGTGATACCGCCAGCAGCCACTCCGGTTGAGAAGATGCTTTTAATAAACTCAGGCATAAACTGCAGAATCTCAGGTTTCTGAGCGATACCTAACCCCATCGAGAATGACAACGCCATAATCAGAATCGCGCGGCGGTCGAGGTCAACACGCGAGATAATGCGCACGCCTGCAGCGGCAATGGTGCCGAACATCACGATGGTAGCGCCACCAAGTACAGGCTCTGGGATCAGCTGAACAAAACTGGCCACGCCCGGGAAGAGACCAAGAATCACTAACATGCCCGAGATAAAGTAACCCACGTAACGGCTTGCGACGCCCGTTAGCATGATAATGCCGTTGTTTTGACTGAAAGTAGAGTTTGGAAAGCTGTTGAATACCGCAGCGATGGCCGAGTTCAGACCATCCGCTAATACCCCACCTTTGATGCGCTTCATGTAAATAGGGCCTTTAACCGGCTCGCCAGATACTTCAGACGTTGCGGTAATGTCGCCGATCGCTTCCAACGCCGTGATAAAGAAAATCAGCACCAGAGGGATAAACAGTGACCAGTCAAATGACAAGCCGTACTGCATCGGAATCGGTAGCGCAACGAGGTTGGTTTCCCCCAATTTTGAGGTGTCGACCATGCCCATGAAGTATGCCATTACATAGCCAACCAGCATGGCAATCACGATCGAAGCCACGCGAATGTATGGGTTTTTAGAACGATTCAAAATCACAATTAAACCAAGTACGGTACCAGCGAGCGCCAGTTTGTCTAAGCTACCAAAAGTACCGTCGCCCATTGCAGCATAGCCACCACCCATAGAAACCAAGCCGACTTGGATCAGTGTCAGACCAATCAGAGTTACGACAATGCCAGAGACGAGAGGAGTGATGATGCGACGTGCATGTTCAAGCACGCGAGACAGTAAGATCTCGGCAAAAGAGGCGACTAAAATCGTACCGAAAATCGCCGCCATCATGGTGCTGATGTCCGCGCCACCTGCTTTGAGTGATAAACCCGCACCGATGATTGGACCCAAAAAGTTAAAGCTGGTGCCTTGCACCGATAGCAAGCCGGAGCCGACAGGGCCAAGGGTACGGATTTGGATAAAGGAAGAAACACCAGATGCAAACAACGACATGCTGATAATGGTGTTGGTTTGATCGGCCGGAACGCCCAAAGATTGGCAAATGATTAATGAAGGTGTAATTACTGCAACGAACATCGCCAATAAATGCTGAAGTGCAGCAAAAATCGTTTGTGGCAGTGGTGGACGATCATTTAATTGATAGACCAGTTCCGAAGATCGGCTTGAAGTTGTCATGATTTGTCTCGCTAGTCGCAATGTGTTCCCAGATCTCGCTGAATGGGAGGGCTGGGTGGAGTTGACGTCGTTACCTGTGATTGCTGTTAATCAGAGTCAACTCAGGTTGGTGAAGTGTGATGAGGCACACTTTAGAAATTTTGAGCGCGATTATAGAGAGATTTAT